>JAUWDN010000016.1 GCA_030608765.1 Promethearchaeota archaeon | reverse complement strand
GACATTCGGGGCAAAATCCGATGGGAATGAGGGTAGGAGGAGGCTCAGGGATGCGCATGGCAGTTCAAATCGCCCAAAAAAGAATTTTTTCTGATTATAGAAAAGATGTTGTATTAGACACCCGTCAAATAAAAGTTGCGTTAAAGCGCCTTAAAAAACTTGAAGAAATTGGGAAACTTGACGAGCTTAATATGGATAAAACCATCGATATGACCGCGAAAAATGGAGGAGATATCGAAATTATATTTGAAAAACGCCGTAAAAACAACGTAAAACTCGTCCTTTTAATGGATGTTGGAGGAAGCATGACTCCGTACTCTCATTTGGTAAACCTTCTTTTTTCAGCAGCAAATAATATGTCGCACTGGAAAGACTTTAAGTTTTATTACTTCCATAACTGTATTTACGATAAACTCTATTTTAACGCTCAACGTAATCCAGATGAAGCCATAGATTTCGAAGATTTTATCAAAAAATACGATAATAAGTATAAAATCGTAGTTGTTGGCGACGCTGCTATGGCATCGTGGGAGTTAACTGAGCGATATGGCTCAATTTATTATTATCACAGAAATGAAATGCCGGGAATTTATTACATTAGAGAAGCTGCTAACCATTTTAAAAATAATGTCGTGTGGCTAAATCCCGAATTAATACGATTAGAGTGGGTGCCATGGACCCGAAAAATTATATCGAGTATAATCCCTATGTATAACTTGACGGTGGAAGGAATTGAAGAAGCCATGAACTACTTAAGAACAGGTGGTAAAAATCAATACACTACCGTCCAAATGCTAAAAGGACTGAATTATTAAAGCGTTTTTTAAATTTTATATTCTCTATTTCGATCATAGGTTTGTTTTTCATCTATTTTTAACGACATACCCACATTTGGGGCATATCACTAAAAATCTAAACTTTTTCCTTCATATGGGGCATATATTCTTTTATTACGGAATTCTAATAATTAAATATTAGAGTGACTTAATATGGTGATAGGTGAAAACCGTCACGCCAATACATGGAAACCTAAATATGATGATCGAAAACCATCACACTTATATAGGAGAACTTACATGTGATGATCGGAAACCTTTATAATAAAATAAATTCAAATAAATATATTGAGTTGAGTAAGAAACAAATGTTAGTAGAAAAGACAGTAAGGAAAGAAATGGAAGAAGTTTGTTATAGGTGTGGGGCTCCTTTAAAAGATACTGACTTTGTTTACAGACTTAGAACACCTAATGTTAAAACATACATATGTTCTAAATGTGGATATTTTGAAATATACTTCGCGGAGTAGAATTATTATTTCATATTATTTCTGAAACTCTACACAAATACAAATTAATAAAAAACGTAATATCCGAAAACCCTTGCAGAGGGTCAGTTCTCTCCCAACTATGATTTTTTTAAGAGAGTCATTCTAATTCGGATTAAATTTTTTGAGGAGTTAGAGGTTTAGACATAAGGTCAACTAAATCAACGAATTCATCCTTGTATTTAAGCTCAGTACTACAAATTCCCTTAATTTCTTCAACAAATTGTCTGTCTCTATAATATTTAAGGTCGATTGCTCGAGCTGGACAGGAAGAAACGCAAACGCCGCATCCTTTACATTTTAAACCATCTACTTCAGCAATTCCAAATCCATTGACTTTTATAGCGTTGTAGTTGCAGAGTTTTTCGCATCTATGACACCCCAAACAGAGTGTATCATCAACTTCTGCTACCATTAATTCTTGAATGATTTTGTCTTTCGAAAGCAAGGTAGCCGCTTTACTTGCGGCTGCTAAAGCTGTTGAGACGGATGAAGGTATGTTTTTTGGACCGGCAGCGCATCCACATATATAAATGCCCATGTTAGTTGTCTCTTGAGGTTTTAAGCACCCGTGAATCTCGGATAAAAACCCATAACTGTCTGTACTCAAGCCTAATGTTTCAGTTAGTTTTACCGAACTTTTAGAAGGAACCATACCTGTTGATAAAACGACTAAGTCAGCGTTCAGGTTAATTATTTGATTCGTAAGAGTATCAGAGGCTGTAAGTTTTAATTTTTTCGTTTCTTGGTCTTCTTGAATGTCTCCTACTTTTCCCCGAATTGTTAAAACACCCGCTTCTCTCACTTTTCTGTAGTATTCTTCGTTTCCTTTGTCCCATGTGCGCATATCTATGTAAAATATGACAATTTCCATGTCTGGATATTCTTGCTTTAACAGCTGAGCGTTTTTAAGAGCAACGCTGCAACAAACTACAGAACAGTATGGGTTTCTTTTTAACGATCTCGAACCAACACACTGAATCATAGCTACTATTTTTGGTTTTTTTCCGTCAGAGATTCTATAGAGATGACCTCCTGTTGGTCCAATGGGGCTTAACATGCGCTCTAACTCTATTTGAGTTATTACATCAGGATAAACACCATACTTGTAATCGTTATATTTCATAATCGGATACTCATCCCAACCAGTTGCGGCTATTACTGCCCCAACATTTAAATCAATATATTCTGGTTGTTGATCAAAATCTATTGCTTCAGCGAGACAATTTCGTTGACAGCTACCGCAATCAATACATACACTCCTGTCTATTGTAGCGATTTTTGGTACAGATTGTGGAAAAGGTATGTAAATTGCACCCCTTTCACCAATCCCCCTGTTAAACTCGTCAGGCACTTTAATAGGACATTTTTCCGTACATAGTCCGCAGCCCGTGCATTTCTTTTCGTCCACATAGCGGGGGTTTTTCTTTACTTTAACATTGAAATTCCCTGGGATACCACTAAACTCAACGATTTCGCTGTATGTAAATAGAGTTATGTTAGGATGTTTCGAAGTATTAACCATGATTGGTGCCAGAACTCATATACCACAATCGTCTGTAGGGTAGATTCTATCTAATTGTGCCATTTTTCCTCCTATAGTAGCTTCCTTTTCGACAAGATAAACACTTATACCTTGGTTTGCTAAGTCTAAAGCAGCGTTCATTCCAGCTATTCCCGCACCGACAACTAAAGCAGCTTTCTTCACAGGAATCTCCTTGTAAGGGATGACTTCTAACTGGCGAGCACGATTTATTCCTCCTATAACCATTCTAATCGCTTTTTCAGTGGCATTTTTAATGTCGTTTTTGTGCACAAACGAACAATGCTCGCGAATATTTACCATTTGAAAGTAATAAGGGCTCAATCCCGCTTCAATTAACACCGCTCGATAAGTAGACTCGTGTATCTTTGGAGTACACGCCGCAACGACGACCCGCGTTAAGCCTAAATCTAAGATATCGTTCTTAATAATATTTTGTCCCGGATCGCTACAAGTGAAATCGTTTACTCTCGCGATTTCTACATCAGGAAGCAATTCAACAATGTCTCTTACTATATCGCAATTAACGCTATTACCAATATTAACTCCTCATCTGCAGATATAAACACCGATTCTTACATTGATCTGTAAATCAGACATTTAATACACCTTTTTACTAAATCACCATATAATTTTTTTTTAATTTTCTAAACCGTAGATTTAATTTCTTCTAGAGATATTAATTTTGATTTCATGAAGTTCTCTTTTCTATCTATTTTTGAAATTGAATATCGCTCTTTTTCGTTATTGGTTTTTTATTTTTAATAATCCATTTTACTGAACTAAATATATATTAACCGTTTTCAGTAATCAATATTTTTGATTAACGCATTTTTGTTCGCTTAATGACAAATAACAATCGGAATACACAATTAATATATGGTGAAAAAGTTTATAAATGTTTGTTTTTTAATAATCTCAATCCATGTTTTCAGACAAATCGTGATCATTTTCACCCCTTCCGATGGGATAATTACGAACATTATTCTTTCAAGAAATCAGATGTTTAACATTTTATTAACAGTCTTCAATACGACACATCTTGTAAAGAACAAACAGGGGAGCATAAAACATATTTATGTAAAATCAACTGATTCAATAGAAACTATTACGGAAGCAGAAAAAAGAATTATTAATAATCTATATCATAGGGATAGGTAACCTACATCATTTAATTAATCAATAAGAAATATTTTAGTAAAATAAAAAAAGAAAAAAAAGATAAAATTTTAGGCTTCTTAAATTAAGTTGTATATATTAATTGTTCCATTAATATGTCCTTTAACCTATGGGCAACAAGTCGTCCTTTTTTATGAATAGCTCGACCTACAACAGCTTCTGCTGCTTCTAATACCATTTCTGAGAGCGTTGGATGGCTGTGTATTGTTTTTGTAATATCTTCGATACTCAAACCGTTTTGCATAGCAAGCGTAATTTCTGCAATCAATTCTGAAGCACCCTCTCCAATACACGATGCACCAACTATTTGGAGTGTATATTTATCTGCTAAGATAATTAAAAGCCCATTTTCTCCCATACATTTCGCTTTTCCAAGAGATTGATAAGGAAATTGCCCGACGAATAAATTAATCCCTAATTCTTTTGCTTCTTTTCGTTTAAGTCCAACCGTACCGATGTTAGGACTCGTAAAAATTGTAGAAGGAACAGCTCGATAATTTGTTCTCATTGGTTTTACTTGGAATTGTGCAAGACCATAAAGGGCATTTACAACCGCGATATCGCCCTCATAACTTGCTACGTGAGCGAGCATAAGACCTCCAGTTACATCCCCAATTGCATATATCCCATTGACCGAAGTTTCTAATGTAGCAGGATCAACTTCAATTGCTCCCCTTCTAGTCATAATTCCTAGTTTTTCTAAACCTAAATCTTTTGATAATTTATTTCTACCTATAGAAATCAAGCAATAATCTGATTCGTATGTGGATTTCTCTGCGTGGTCAATTTCATTAGCTGGAACAGAAGTAGAACAAGTTATAGCTTTCACATTTGAACCTGTGTTTTCAACAGATAATACATTTTGAGAAGTAACTATCTTAATGCCCTTTAAATCGAATTTCTTTTTTAATTCTTTAATAATCATTGGTTCTTCCCCGGCTATAGGTGAATCAAGGTACTCTAAAAGTGTTACTTGGCTTCCAAAATTCGCAAAAATATCTGCAAACTCACATCCTATTACTCCCGCTCCAATGATTAACAAATTTTCTGGAATAATCTTGAAATCAGGATCTAAAATATCATCGCTTGTTAATATCCTCTCGTGATCTACATTAAAATTAGGAATTAAAGCAGGAGTTGAACCTGTAGCAATTATGACTCTTTTAGCAATAATAGACTCATAAGTATTATCTCCTTGAATTAACACTTCAAACCCGATTTCAGCATTACCTCCAAGAATTTTACCATGTCCCCTATAAACATCATTCTTCCATGATTTTTGGAGATTCGCAATTCCAGCACCAAGCTCATTTACAATTTTGTTTTTTCGCTCAACCACCTTAGAAAAGTCTACTTGATAATCTCTAATTGTAATGCCAAATTCTTCTGCATAGTGTAGTTTTTCAAAATAATGTGCCGAAGCAAGCAAAGCTTTTGTGGGAATGCACCCTCTATTTAAACACGTTCCACCTAGCTTATCTTTTTCTATTAATGCAACCTTGGCTCCGTACTGCGCAGCTCTAATCGCCGCATGATAACCTCCTGGACCTGCGCCTATAATCGCTAAATCGTATTCTTTACTTAACCTTTCTTCTTTAAGCATTAATCAACCTCATGTTTAATTAAATATATCTTTTTAATTTATAGAAGGTAAAAATCTTGACTTTTGAATGAAAAGAATGTTGGATTTAATGTTCTGTTCTTTAGCTTGCTTCACAATCTCAGCAAAAGTATTTTCTTCACCGAAATGAATAACTGTTAATTCTTTACTATCTAGATTTTTAATCAATTGTAAAATTTTTGTAGTAATTGCGTCAGTTCGAATTTTTTGATTAATATAATGCTTTAATTCAACTATTTCCTTTGAATAGGAATCAATTAAATAACTCAGCTCTTGTGCACTTGGAGTATTTCTATCGTTTAATGAATCGTATTTATCCATTAACTCGTTAAACTTATGTTGAATTTCAATAAGTTGACTTAAAAAATGTTCCTTTTCATAATTTGGTAATTCTAATGTAAAATAAGATATTTCATATTTATTTAATACTTTTGCTAAATAAGTCTGATTGAACTCTCGTAAGTTCATGCTTCCTAAATCTATAGTAGCAATACGTACTGGTATAAGTTTAATTTTTTCCACAAATTCTTCAATATAAGTTTCTTTAACTATTGGTTCAATTTCCCTCTTATACTCTTCTAAGCTTTTATCACTTGCAAAAAGGGGACACCACGTACCACTGATTATTTTATATTTTTCTTCCCACCATTTGAGTTTTTCTTTCTCTTCTAAATATACGGAAAGATTCTTATCTACTATACCTTCAAACTTTACCCTACTCATTATTATCCCTTTTTTTATTTTTTTATTTTTTTATATTAATAGAATTGAAACTCAGATATAATTTTCCTTTCCGATCATATAATGTAAGATTCCATATATAAATGTTTCGAAAACAATCACCGTTTTATCGGAAAACAACGATCACTTTATCGAAAAACAACGATCGTTTTATCGAAAAACAAATCTAGTCCGATCAAATCCGATAATTAAAACAAATCTTTAAAATGAGAAAAAACGACCTAAGTAAGATTCTATTATAAGGAGAAGTGGTTCTATTAATTATATACTTGATGGTTTTTTTTAAATTTTTCTAAATCTACAAATTTATTAAATCAATTATGATTAATATTTAATATTTTTAATGTTAATGAGAAGCGCACGACAGGCAAGGATCAAATGCTCTTATCATTATTTGAACTTTTTCTTTAACAGAATCGATATCTTCTTTTTCATATAGCTTTTTAGCATATTCAGTGATCATTTTGTTAAGAATAGGCAAATTTATTTCGGTTGCAATGAAAAGTTTTACTTGATCAACGATTTTAGCTTTATTTAAATGGTAATGGTGCATTAGTACACCTCTTGGTGCTTCGATAACCCCTATTCCATTTGATTTTTTTATAGAGTTTAGACGTGTAAGTTTTGTTTTACTTTTTAGTGGAATAGTATTTAATATTTCAACACTTTTTTGAATTTCGTAATAACTTTCAATTAGTTGTAGAAAGTTTAAAAATAATAAATTGTTTCTCCATTTTTTTCCAAAATTGCTTAAATATTCGGTTATTTTATCTATCCCGTAATCTTGAGTTAACCTATAGCGCGCTATTGGTCCTGTTAAAATTCTATTTTTCGAATTCGACTTAAACGTAATCCCATAAAGATTAGGGTCTTTATCAAAATATTTTGAATAATTTTTCGCTTGAAAATCGTCGTAAGTTGTTTCATTTTGTTCAATTCTGAGATTTCCTTCATACCTATCAAATCCTATGTTATTTTTTAAGCCGAAATATATAGGATTAGAAAGATTAAATTCTGTAGGAGGATCAAAATCAGAAAACAAATCAATAAAATTTTCAATTATAGTTTCTATATAGTAAATTCCCTTTTTTAGATATTTCTTGATAAAAATTAAATTCCTTCCAGTAGGATTGAATATTAATCCTCCAGGAATAGGAGTAATTGGATGTAGCACCCTTCCTCCTATTAACTTATTTATTTCTGAACCAATTTTTATTAAATTAAAAATGGTTGTTGTTAAATGAGGATTGTAATTAATTAAATTATAAGGTTCGTTAATTTTAGAATCAATTTTAAATATTTTTAATAAATCTGGAAAGGACTGGAAAAAATAATGCATAATGTGCGATTTCATTAATTCTCCGGATAATAGAAGCCTTCTAAGCAAAATTGATTGGTGTGATGGTTCTATTCCGTATATATCTTCTATTGCTTTGCAACTTGCAATTGTTTGAGATGCGCAGCACAGTCCACAAATTCTAGATACTATTTTTGGAATATCTAATAACTTTTTGCCTACTAAAATATTTTCAAATCCTCTAAATACTGAAAAGTTCAATTCAGTTTGATAAATTTCATCATTTTTTAAATAAATGTTTAAGTTTCCTTGACCTTCAACCCTTGTACATGCTTCTACAACTTTATCCATCAATCCTTCCCTCCTACAGGTGGTTTTGAGAACCTATAATATATCCCTTTATATTTTCTTAAATCTTTAGAAAGGTTAAAAAGGCTTAAGAAATTAATTAAATTCGATGTAAACCCCTTTGAAACCGGGCCTAAACATCCTTCACAGGGTAATCCTTGATTTATGCAGAGATGATCGCAGCCATCTCGAGTAACAGGGCCTAAACATAAAATCCCATCATTTAAAAAACACGATAAATTTTCTTCTTGAAAATGTATTTCATCGTTTCTTGGAACAATCTTATCTATTGTTAAAGGTAAATCTAATTTTGCTGGGTTGTATAAAGGACAAGTAGAACACATATTTTTTAAGCTTAGCTTGATTTTTTTGTTCTCAACTAACCTCAATAAACAATTTCCTAAAAGTATGGACGGAGGAGGACATCCAGGTATAACGCCATCAACTTCTACAAACTTTGAAATAGGATACGATTCTTTTTTGTTTGAGAGACTAAGAATCCCCCCAAATGCTGAGCACGTACCTAATGCATATAGTTTTTTTGCATTTTTTCGTATTTCTTGAAGATATTCGATTTGATTCTTTTCGGAAATACACCCCTCTACTAGCGCTACATCGCATTCTTTGATCTCCAAATTGTCAGATATAAATGGAAAATATTCGATTTTCGTTCTCTCAAGAAATTGTGGAAAGATATCTAGCGACATTAAAGCTGATATACATCCGGAACAAGATGTTAAAGATGTTATTAAAAATTTAAGCCTCACTTTTAATCTCCTCCTTTAATAAATTATAGAATTTATTAGAGATTTCGGCAAATTTATGTCCTTCTACTCCGTTTACACCCATCACTATTATCCGTCTGCTTAACTTTAGTCCGAGAATCTTTTTTAAAAGCCCAACTCTTTTTTTTAATTTTTCAATCCCGTCAATATATCTACAAGAATCCTTTCTGCAACCGATAATCATAACTCCATCAAACCCCATTTCAAGAGATTTAACAATGAATTCAGTATCAATACGGCCAGTACAAGGAACTGAAATTATAAAAACATTAGGTTGATATAACAATTTCTTTAATCCTGCATTGTCAGCGGCAGCGTAACCGCAAGATTGGCAACAAAAAGCGATGATTTTTGGTTTTTTATTGAATTTTGAGAAAGTTTCGATCGTTTTTAAAATCTTTTCTGATGTATTTATATTCATTTCGATAGCATTAGTAGGACAAACACTAACACACATACCACAAGCTTTACATTTAAACTTATCAATAGTAATTTTTTCGGAAATTATGCTTATTGCATTGTAAGGACAAGAATTAATGCAGAGCTTACACAGTCCACATTTGTCTTCATTAATCTCTATTCCAGTATATTCTGTTATTAAATAATCATTTGAAAGAAGTGATATTACTTTTAACGCTATGTTATTGGTGGTTGCAATAGTTGAGTGATAATTTAATGGCCCAAATATAGTTCCAACACCATAAATACCAGAAGCTAAAGTTTCTTCACTCATAAAACCATAATCATTTAAAGTGAAGTCCATAATCTTTCTTAGAGATTTCAAATCCTTATTCGGAATTAATTTAAGATTTAAAACAATCAAATCACTCTGAAACTCAATAGAATCCGCAATTACATAATTAATATTCTCTTTTGTCTCAATTAATACTTCATTAGCGTAAAGAAATCTAGGATGAGTAGATTTTAGTATTATCTCGTCTTTTTCTTTTAGTTTACTTAAATCGTAAAAAACATTAACTTCACAATCAGGGCTCTTTACATTAATAACATCTATATACTTTAGGGTTAAAATATCCGAATATTCACATAGATAGTTTGAAGATCCAACTTCTTGAATAATTGATATTGTTTTCACTGGTTTCCCATCAGATAATTTTACGATCTTTCCATCAGTTAGGCCTTCTGAACATAAGATTCGTTCAAATTCTGCAGAAGTTATAATATTATTTCGTGGATTATAATT
>JAUWDN010000272.1 GCA_030608765.1 Promethearchaeota archaeon | reverse complement strand
AAAGGACCTGGACCACTAGCTATTCCTCCAAATCCTCTGATAGGTTCTCCAGCTTTTCTTATTAAACTGAAATCAAACTCTGGAACGGGTTTTCCTAAGAAGAATGCGTCTAAGACAATTTTTAGAGATTCTACCCAACCTTCTCTACTATCAGGAAGTTGAAAAGTAAGAGACTCATCGCTCGGTTTCTTTATGGTTATCTTACTTGCCCCTTTTGTATCAAAACCTACACCAACCCCCAACATTAAAGCATCCATCACAAATTCGAAGGCTTTCGAGTACTTTACGTTAATATCCTCTGTGGAAGCAAAACCGCAATTGTTCAAAGACATGGAACCGTGCCGAGCAATGAATTCAGTTCCCATCATCCAAAGTCCTCGTCCGGGTGGTAAAAATTTGAAATTCCATATTTTGTTAAACATTTTTTGAGCAGATCGTTGAGCTTTAGAGTCGCTCCAGGGTAAACTCAGCTTTATACAATGTTCTTTTTGAATTGAATAACAGCCTTCCACTACTCTTCTGATTGTTTCCCAAAACTCTTCCTTCCTACCTTCTTTCTCAATAAGTCTAGCATAAGTTCTTTTGTACGTGATATGTCCTAAAGGACCCCAATCTGGTTGCTTTCCTTTAAAATCATCCATAAAAACCTCGTCCAACTTGAAGGATATGTTTTCCAGATTAATGGCTCGCGCAAATAAATTGCGATATTTATTTAAACCCCGCTGCGTTAATTCAACGCACACCAACTCCCTAATATAATTGGTGGTGATCTCTTCGTATCCAAGTCGAATAATTATACGAATAACGGCTTCAGTTACTTTTTCTGCGATGTGAATGTCCAGTCCTGTCTCTTTGTTCAATATTTTGGCTATATTGAAGACGTCGAACTTTTTCTTTTCACCCTTTGAGTTTATAACATATTTAGGATACAAATCTACTAACGAAAACGAATTATCAGTCATTTTTCTACCCGTAATTTGCGATATAGATTAATGCTTTAATTATATCGGCGTTTTTAATAAAACCTAATTTTAAAATGCCTTAACCTAATTTTTAATTTAAGTTTCACTAGAATATAAAACTATTGTTTGAAATATATTAAGCTATTGATGAACATCGTAATGTTAAGCATTGGGTTAATTTGCTAATTCCATGTAACTAATAGTAATTCGCGCATTAATTTTTACCGCTTTATTTGTTTAAGTTTTTTTTTAGTTTAAGTCGAAATTATGTCGATCTTGTTATGGTAATAATGTGTAGATTGCTTTTAAACAAAAATTGATTGCTCGATTTATGATTTTTTACTATCACTAAGAAAAAAAAATAAAATCAGGTTAGTATTCAGTATGATGTAACGATCAAAATCTCAAGGCTGTTGTAGAAAATCCCAAGTACCAAGCGCCCCACCAGCTATAATCAAAAAAAATGGAATCAAAAAATTATAAGGTAGAATGGAAAAGCTTCCACTCATTGAAATCCTTGCTATCATCACTGCAAATATAATTCCTAAAACTCCTGAAATTAAACAAATAACACTTCCAGCTATTAGACTCTTGAATTCAATTAGCGCTCCCAATATAGCGAACAGACCGACTCCTCCAATATAATATAGGAACCAACACTGAGTGGGTGTGCCAATCCACCCAAGATTACAAAACGACAGCATGAAGAAACTTAAAAGGGCGACCAAGAATCCCCCAATTAGACTTAACGCAATACTTAAATTTTTTTTGGACATAATTTCATGTTTTGAAAGTTAATTTACTACGATTTTCATTGGATTACTTATCCAAATCTTTGATCGTAAATGATCAAATTAAAAAAGAGACGCACACTATTTAACATTTTTGTCAAAAAGCTAATTTGTTAAAAAGTTAATCTTCTTAATGCAAAATTATTTTAATAGAAAAGATTTATGATTTTTTGCCCATATCTTTTTATTAATAAGATTTAAAGAAAGTCTGTGGAATTATCAGAAATCGTTTGATTGTTAATATTCCATAATGTCTCGAATTCTTCCATCAATAATTTATAAAGGTATGAATTTTCTCCAGCTTTCCATAACGGTGCATGACCAACACTTCCAGAATAAAGGTGAGGCATGTATAAAGCAAAATAATCATTAAATACAACAGTACATTTAAGGGTTCCATATAAAACACGTTTAACTTCGATATTATCGCTTTTCTCTGCTATTTCCGAGAATGTTTTATAATTAAATTTTATATCACTTCTTATTTTTTCCACAGATACTCCAGTTTTTTCATATATCATTTGTAATAATGCAGAATTTTCCTCGTGCATCATTAATATTTTAATTTTTAAACCATTACGAGCTTTATCTAACATGTGTTTTTCAAAGTTTTTACCACGCCTCCAAGCATCTAAAGTAATACCCATTAGATAGAATATTTCTTCAGTATTTTTATAGAGCTCATTCCAATCGTCATGACTTCCGAAATTTTGCGTTTGCCCAAGAAAATCAAGAGTAATATCCTTTTCGTCAAGAGGCTTAAAGCCTGGAATACTTGGTTCCACTTTATAGTCATTTTCTTCCAAATTCTTAATAATTTCAATAATTGCATTAATATATTTTTTCTCTACATATGATCTCGCTTTTAAATCGTAAAATACGCTTCTTTCGTCTTGAATATCAAAAGGAAGTTTATGGCCCTCTTCAATTAGAATAATAACTGGTCGTACGGCGCATTGGGCAACAGCAAGTTCATAAAATACGTTTGGATTATCAAATGAGAGGACAACGACGCATAAATCGGAAGATTGTATTGAATTATATATTTGGTGGGAAATTTTACCAGTTTCAGCAATCTTGTCAGACCTAATAAGTTCTATGTTGAAAGCTTCTAACGCAGGCTTAATAATAAAATCAAATACATCATCAGCGTGCTGCCTTATTTTTGAACCTTCTTCCCCTATTGGACTTATAATAAATGCTTTTCTCATCTCTTTCCCTCGATTTTACTATTTTAAACTATTATAGTAACATATTTATAAATGATTAGAAGTGAGATTAGAATTTAAGGATTTTTATCACACTAAATTGGAGCTA
>JAUWDN010000237.1 GCA_030608765.1 Promethearchaeota archaeon | reverse complement strand
TAACAATTTGTGCTTTAATCCATTTGGAGGAGCAACAACTTCTAACAAATCTTTATTAAAACCCTGCTCTTTAGCAAAACTATCGCAAATATGAATATGGGAATTTATTAGCCCTGGAATCAAAATATAATTCAGCTGTTTCGAGTAAGTAATATCGTCTCTAATGTTATCATAAGAAAGTTTAACAATCTTTCCACTTTTATCTACTACTATTGAAACATTCGTTTTTAGTTCCAATCCGTCTCCAATCAAACCAAAATTGCTGTAGATGGTAGCTTTAGACATAAGACACTCAAAAGGAATTTTTTTAGATCTTTAAAAGTTCCAACGCCTCTGATCTGCTAGTAGGGTTTGTTTTAAATATTCCCTTTATAGCCGAGGTAACCATTATGGGGTTAGACTGCTTTACACCTCTCATTATTTCACACAAATGAGTTCCTTTGACTATAACCATGACCCCTCTTGGTTTTAAAGCACAATTCATTAAATAATTAGCAATATCATCAGTCATTCTTTCTTGAACATTTAACCTATGTGTAAAATAATTAACTACTCTTACGAATTTTGATATACCTAAAAGGTATTCTCCAGGCATATATACAATATCAACTGTACCATAAAAGGGCAAGATATGGTGTTCACACATGCTATAAAATTGAATACCTTTTGATACTATAATCTCGCTATATTGCGCCTTAAAGATCTTTATAACTTTATCTAAATCCAGTTGATATCCTTCAAAAATCTCGCTGTAAGCGTTAGCTACTCGTTTTGGTGTCTCTTTAGTGGCTGACCTTAATTCTTCTTTGCCTTCTATTTCTTTAATAAGCTGGGATATTAATTCTTGAATTTTTTCTTTATTCATTTTTAGAATTACTCTCTTTTTTAACTTATATATATTGGAATTTAGGAAAATATAAATAAATATTAGAATTAGATAAAAATCGCTTTCAAAGAATTAAAAAAGGCTTTGAGCGTTCAATTCCTAAATTTTCAAGATTTATCTAAATAATTATCCTTTTTTCTTTAGAAAATGTTTATAGATTATCGCATAATTTTTTACGCTTATTACTCTTGGATTACGCCTAAAATTAGATGGAATAGGGGCACTACAACGTGAACAAAGGCTTGAAGTTCGCATCCAATCTTTAAATTCATCAGCGTGAGAAGGATATCTACATTTTGGACATACAACTACTCCTCGTCCTCTGTCTTCAGGAAGTTTTGGTAATTTAAAGCAAAAGATACACTTAAAATCATCTAATGATAGATATGATGCTCTTGGTTTAAAATTATTAAGATTTCGAACTTTTGAAGTCGGTTTAACTTTAGTTGTGTGAGTTTTATTTGATGTTTTAGTTCTAGTAGTTTGTCTATGTGATGTGGGTGTTGTCCTTGATGATCGAGTTCTTGATCTTGTCGTGCGCGTAGTTGTTCTAGTAGAGGGGGTTGGGTTAGTTACCCTCGTTGTCCGTACATGCCGCCTCTGTGTTGTAGGTGTGGTTAAATCATTAATCGTTCTAGTACGATTAGCAATGTAATCACGAGTTAATACTGGTAATGATGAGCGCTTATTAGTAAATCCAAAAACTATAACTATTAAAATTGTAGCTATTAATAGAAGTAAGAGATTAAGATCTAATGGAAAACTTTCAATAACTCCATAGAAAGTTATCCAATAAGATAGAATGAAAATAAGAACTGAAAATGATAATATATATCCTAGCCTTCTCGCTTTTACTGCCTTGGTTCCAAAATATATTACATTATATTTCTTAAAACAGCGATATAAAGAGTAAGAGCCATATATTATAAAAGGAAAAGCAAAAATTAGGCTCCATATGCTAAAATATAATCCTCCAAGAAGGTTTTCTCCTAATATGCCTGTATAATATCCCCATATAGAATAAAAAATTCCCACCCATAACGGAAGAATAACAAAAAATGCAGTATTATGTGGTGAATTAAACTCACGGTGCCTTTTTATGTTTTCAAATATTTTTAGAGTGAATATTAACCATAAACCAATTAATAACCAAGTCGCAAAATTAAAAAATGAATAGGAGAGTAAACCATGGATTACACCTATTAATAGAAAAATGATAAATATTATTGTTGTAGTTTTTTTTCTTGCCATGTTTTATATCACCAAAGATGTTTTTCATCTTTATTCGTCATATTCTAAATATACTGGTTTCCCAAAAATAATTGGATTAATGAATTCCAAAATTTCTGGTAACATTCTCACATCTAAATGTCCCTTAATATCAAAAGGTACTGAGAACCACTTCTTAGTTTTAAAATTTGCGCGATAAATTTCAAAACCAAAAGATTTCCCGTTAATTTGATATGGATCGATGACGAGTGCTACAGCTTTATTCCACAATTTTTGATATCTTGCTTGCGTACCTAAATCTTCTCTTGACATAAAACAGCCGTAACTAGGATGAGAGTGATACCAACCTGTAATAAAAAGCCCCTTTTTCTTGATATCTCTGTAAGCTCTCACGTAATTCTTATAATCTTTTATTTCGGCATAGACTGCTGTCCCATGTCCCATTGGATAAGCATCTTCCAAATGTAGGATTCCTTTAGAACTGTCAAAGTTCCCTGCGATCAAACCTATTACTTCCACCCAATCATCTCTATGTATTTTTGAATTAGCATATTTTAAAGAATGGCTCGCGATCTTAAGAATTGCTTTTGTAGTGATAGCTATTTTAGCTTTAATTCTGTCATTGCTAGCTGTAGTTTTTACTGGTTCCATCGGGATGGGTTCAAGTTTTGCTTTGAATTCTTTTGAATGAACTATAGGTTTCGCTTTGATAATCTCGGTTGTTAGTTCTTCTTGTAATTCTTCTAATTGTAATTCTGTGTATACTTCGTCAAGTAATTCTTTTTTAATTTTCTCTTTAATTTTTTGTTTTATAGCATCTCTGATAGAATCGCTATTCTTTTCATCGATATTCATTCTAGGTTCACCATTTATTCTTGGCATACTTCTTTACTAAATTTTTAACTTTTTTATCAAAAAATTTCGGATTTTTCATCATTTCTATAGCTGCTTTTTTATTAAACACGTCAGTCGGATTAACATACTTTCCTCGAGTGTTTAACATAGCAATTATTGATTGAACAACTGTAACCGCAGTTTTTGAAGGACTCCATCCCCCTTTTTTGCCAACTAAAGATGGATCTACTAATGCTAAGCATATATTTCTTTGTCCTTTATATTCACTTGGTTTTGGCCAAAAATTTGGATGCCATATCGGAGTATGCAATCTTACAAAAGGAGGTTGTTTAGGATATTGAGTAGGGAATTTCATTTCCAATCTAAAAAGACCCCCTGAATATGCTGTCCCTTTAGGTCCTCTAAAAGATATGGCTAAATGATCAATACTCTTCTTTTTAGGATTAAAAGGTTTTAATTGAACTATAGATCCTTCTTTTAACATTTTTTTCAATCCCCCAAAATCTTGGGAAATTCGACT
>JAUWDN010000199.1 GCA_030608765.1 Promethearchaeota archaeon | reverse complement strand
CTACATAATACTCGCTTATTTGGATCAAAATTAGGTTTTTCCAGATATGCTAACATAAAACTTCCAGTTCCGGTGGTTAATTTTACTTTTCCCGGAGAGACAACTCCTACTCCCAACGCTGCTGATTGTTGGTCTCCTGCTCCTGAAACAACTAAAGTTTTTTTATCAAATAAAATTTCTTCAGTATTAATTTCTCCTATCTCAACTCCGCTTTCAATCGTCTCTGGCATCTTATCTAAATCTATTTCTAATTCTGAAGCGATGTCTTCTGAGTATTTGAAACGGTTAATATCAAATAGCATTGTTCTTGAAGCGTTAGAATGATCTGTATAAAACTTCCCTGTCAGTTTATAAATTATATAATCCGAAACTAGTAGGAATTTATGCGTCTTTTGATAAATCTCAGGTTTTTCATCTTTAAACCAAAGAATTTTAGTTGCTGAAAAATAAGGGTCTATCGTTAATCCTGTAGTTCGATAAATTCTGTCTATACCTATCTTACTCTTAATAAAATCTACCTGGGTGGTAGTACGTCTATCTTGCCAAACTAACGCGTTATGTAGTGTATTGCCTTCTCTATCAATCGGTACAATAGTTTCTCGTTGATTTGTTACAGATAGACTTACTATTTCCGATTTATCGATTCCACTTTTTTTTATAGCACCTTTAGTCGTTTTTTTAATAGATTCCCACCACAAATTTGCATCTTGTTCCACATATGATGGTTGGGGATAAAAACTCTCCCACTCTTGATAATCACTTGATATAATTGAACCTGCCAAGTCAAAAATATATGTTCTACATCCCGTAGTTCCAAGGTCAAGTGCGGCAACAAACATGATTAATATTTCTCTTTTAATTTTAATTTTAAGTGATAAGGTAAAGATGGGATCATAAAATAAAAATTATTATTTAACTTGAAATAAAATTAGTTTTATTTTACTTTTTTAAACCCACATCGTTGGCATACTAGTCCAACTTCATGACTATAAACCTGTGTTAGTGGACCATTACAAATTGGACATTTTACATCAAAAGTTGGAAACCACTGTCCCTTTATATTAGGTAAATGTTTCAAAGAGTTAATATAATGCAATTTTCCTAAATCTTTCTTATTTATTTGAAATAATTGTTGTTCTTCGGCGATAGATTTTCCTTTGGGGGCTAAAACCATTAAAAACTTCATTTTCTTCGGACTGTTTAGTAACGATAATATTCGTAATATAGCTCCTTCTTTATGTTGCTCAAATAATTTAACTAATTCTGGAGGGGCTAAAGCTACTAATATTGCTTGCGAATCTTTAGATTCTTCTTTAACTTTTTGGATGAGGAATTGGAAAATTCTGCTTTCATTATCCATCCCCCAGATAAAATTCCATGGTTTTATATCGTAATCCTCATTATTAGGGCCAACTATTCTTTTGATACATTCCACCCATGAATAATGGTTAAAATTATACATATTAGAGCGTAAATCATCAAAAAATCCTGGTTCAATTACGGGAAAAGTTTTGATTATATTTTTAAGTGATAATAATTTAACTTCGGTCAAAACTTTTGTGTTAAGATTATCCCATGGTGTATGTGTGAAAACTGAAAAGAAATTGCTCATGATCCTTTAAATCTAATTTATAATATCCTTTTAATTTTATTATTTACGATAGAATAATGGTTTAAAATATAAAAATAAGATTTAAGAAATATTGCTCTTATTCTTTAATTAAATATTAAACGAGATTATTAAATGAATGGAATTTGGGACGTAAAGGCTGATGCAATAAAGAAAGGAGATAACCTTAGGGACGTGTCATTTCTTATCGATAAAACTCTGAAAGACGAAAAGGGTTTTACTCATTACATCTTTAGTAAAGCTAATTTTAATAATCCTTGGTACGATATACCAGAAGATGATTTCAAATTATTTGAAACCTTCATTGAAGGTGGATCTAGAGCTTATCCTTCTGATGGTAGCATACCCTGTGATATAGTGGCGAGTGAAGCGAGAAAAGTTCTTAAAAAAATTGAACTGTGCTCGCAAGATCCTAATCACCATTATTGTGAAGATGCTCTTCATGTTTTAAAAAATGGTAAATTATCGATAGTAAGAGGCACATTAAAACTCTATCTAGGCAAATATACCACCCGGGATTGGAGAAGAAAAAGATTTACGGACGATATCGATTTTTGGATGTTTCAAACTAATTTATTGGACTCTTCTTTAAAAGAGTGCAGTTTCATAAAAAATAAGGAAACAGGAGAATGGGAAAAATCCGTAGAATGGAATAAATTTGAAACTAAAGAAAATAGGCGAGAAACTTTGTTTGCTGCTAATAACCTTAATCAATTACTCGATTTTGGGGCGGGTAGCTATCTCGAAGGTTCAAGTTTAAAAGAAATTTTTGATAAAAAAATTAAAAGAGGGCACGATGTAGATTTAAGCGATATTATTAATGTAGCAATGGTGAACAATGGCATTGATGGCATTCACAAAGATGAATGGTTAGATGTATGGAATTCCTTTGAACAGGCAGCCAATACACGAAATACTAGAACTACATCTAATCTAATAAGTATTTGTCGTTATTCTTTTGCTATTGCGGATCACCTTGAAAAAGTTGGCAAAGCTATTAAAAAAAATGAAGATATTATTTTAGATAAATCCAAATACCCAGACGAGAAGATAAAATCACTCTGTAGAATCTCTGCTCATTGGGAAAAATTTTATGATGCTAACGGAGTAGATGAAACAAGAAAGATGATTCGTGATTTTTACGATGAACAAGCAGAAGAGAAACCATTGCACGCACAAAACCTAAGAAGATTTGCGAACAATATACTAAAATTACTTAATTCCAAATACGAATATCTTAAGGTTATATTCGAAATTGAATAATAATTTTCAAATTATAAAAAGTTCTTCTACAGCGAACTATGGGATTTAGTAAACAACACTATCGTAGAAGAAAAAGCAAAAGAAATTTTTGAAATATAATTTTAATTGCAAATTCGTGAAACTGAACTTTCACGTACTTTAATATATACTTTCATATTACCTCGATATAGTTCCACGTAACATCACAACACTCTCTAAAATGAAGGTTATGGAAAACTTTCAATTGAGGGAATATTCGTTATTCATTCAATTCTTCACTCAAAGGTGACTAATAAACTTAGATATATTTAGTATTTTTATTAAACCTATCATTAATTATTAGTGGTATTAATCAACTAAGGTGGAACAAAATTGTATGATTATTTATTAAGCGAAGAAAATAAGAAATTTAGAAGTGAAGTTCGAGAGTTTGTAAAGAGTGCGGTACCTCCTTCTTTGTTAAAAAAAATGGATAAAGATGAAATACAATACCCTCGTGAATGGTTACATGCCCTAGCTAAACATAATTTAATAGGTATAAGGTTTCCAAAAGAATATGGAGGCCGTGGATTGAATTGGGAAAGTGAAATAATTGCTCAAGAAGAAATAGGTGTGTTAGGGAGTTCTTTAGCTTGTTTATTTTCATTACCAAGCATCTGTGGAGAAGCTCTTAATAAATTTGGTACCGAAGAACAAAAACTTAATTACCTTAAACCCATGTGTGAGGGCAAAAAATTTACAGCTGAAGCACTAACTGAACCAAGAGGCGGGTCTGATTTTTTTGGAGCTACATCTACTGCTGTGAAAGAAGGAGATCACTACATATTAAACGGAGAAAAGCGATTTGTTGTCGGAGCTGAAGGTGCTGATTTTTTCTTAGTTTATGCTAAAACAAATCCAAATGCACAACCCCGCGATGCTTTAAGTTTGTTTATAGTCGATAAAAGTGAAGCAGTAGAAGCAGCATATATATACGGTTTATTGGGTACTAGAGGTGGAGGTGCGGGAAGAATAATTTTTAAAGATGTAGAAGTCCCAAAAGAAAATGTGATAATGGGAGAAGGAGAGGGAGG
>JAUWDN010000194.1 GCA_030608765.1 Promethearchaeota archaeon | reverse complement strand
AGAAAGAAAAGCTTCTAAAGGCTTTTCTAAATCGGATTGCTAGTTCTGACATAAAAGAAGTCGAAGATTTAATCGATCTTGAACAAGCCATCGATAACTTTATAGAAAGTATCGAAGTGGATATATAAAAAGACTTTTTTTAATTTAAGCTTTTTATATTTTTGCTAACTATTCCTTTTTTTCTTGCGACAATCTATTCAAAAATACTTTTATACTCGTATTAGCATGTATCAGTAAATATAATAACAAAGTTTAATAGTTTTTTAAGAACACAAGTTTATCTGATACTTGAACTTTCACAAGGGTATAGGAATAAAGTAAAAATGGATTGTATAACTAATATCTTAGATTTTTACAACAGGAAATCTAAGGAAGAGGAGATCGACCTATCTCAATTTAACAAAGTTTGGTTAAGCAATCTCCTTATTAAAATTATGAAAAACTTTAATTCGGGCAAAACAAACGATTTAGAGCTCCAAAACTGTTTAATTTTACTTGTGAATTTATTCTCAAATAATGATAGTCCTGACAATTATAATCATAAAGGAAAAAGCACTCAGGAGTTAGTAAATAACGAAAAAACGAATTATAGGGAGCTTTTAAAATCAGAATTTTTAAACAATTAGTATAGTGTATAATAATAAATTTAAAACACTTTCAATTCTAATTCCTTTAACTTATCGTAATCGTTAAAAATTGCATCTATTTCATTTAAAACTTCCAGGATTGTGTCTTTAGTCTTTTTATCTTGACCAAAAGTTTCCACAATTACTTTATAGAGGTTTATATTATATTCCAAGGTTAACTCAGATATTTTCTTTAAGTCTTTTTCAGTAATCCCTTTTTCTTCTAATTTCTCGAAAATACCTTCAAATTCTTCTTTTAAATTATTTGTCGCTATTAAGGCTTTAGTACATTTTTCTAGGAGTTCTTGCTCTTTATCGTACACAAATCTATCTTCGTCAGATAGCTCCGAATTGTCTAATAAGACGTCTAAACGTTCATTCAGCAGATTCTTTACTCTCTCATAGATATTAATTGCATCCAAAATTTTCCCCCTGCTTTTAATTAAATCATTTTTTCTTAAAAGTCGAGCTTCTATTATCTTCAAATAAGCATCTTCGTAATATATTTGAAGATCTCCGAAAGTACTTCTTTCTCCTTCCGCAATTTTAAGAACAATCTGTCTTAAATCTTCGTTAAGCATGTCTATTTCTCTGGCAGTTAAATCCTCTACCTTAAGAATCTTGAATATTTGATTAGCCATAGTTTTGATTGATGTTGCCTTAACATTCAAATCGTGAGCTCTATTCTCTATTTTAGTAATACTCCTAAATTCTCCTTCCTTTTCACAATAGCTTAAAATTGTAATAGCTTCTTCTAATAAATTGTTAAATTTTAACGGATTAGATAAGATGTAGTATTTTGAATCTTGTACTTTTTGAGTGGCTCTATCCATTTGAATTTCTAGTTCAAAAATAAAATCCAACAAATTGACTTGCTTTCTTTCCGAAAGAATTTTAGATTTGTATTCCATGTCAGTTTCGACAGATCTACCAGCTAGGAACCAAAGAATAGCGGAAGGAATCCAAAGGAATACTGCAAAGAGCATCATATTATATACACTCCCAAAAAATGAAATTAAAGAAAACGATATCAATAGCGTAACTCCTTTTCCTACTTGTTCAGCGAGACTAAAAAAAGATGTAGAAGTGCCTTTATGCTCAGGAAGATTGACATCCACCATAACTGCATTCTTATTTGAGACCCAACCTGTACTTAATACTGCACCTATAAATCCAAATACAAAATAATAAATATAACTTGGAGAAACTTTAAAAATCTCCACAATCGTTAAAATTACATATGATGCCATTTCTCCGGGAGGGATTGGAGTTGGATAACTTAAATTAGTAACAACCTCACTGCTAACAGGTTGTATAGAAAATAGCATTAAGAGAACGAATGGAATACTGAATGCCATACAAGCTGTCGCTAATCGAGTTCGATTCTTTTTGTTTTTTCGAAATAAATAATCTCCTACATAAGACATAATTGCATTTCCCAATAAATAACCTACCCCTAAAAGACCTGCAAATATCGCAGCCGTTTGAAGCCTAATTTCGTTAGGTAATATCATGAAATAATGAGTTGAAAGCATAGAAGTCATAAAATAAACGAAGAGAGTTCCTGGGATTATCGCGAAAAAGCCTTGAATGATTAAATACTTATTAGTCTTCTTTTTTATTATATAGGATAAATCTTTTTTTGATATTTTATAACTATATTCTAAATTTAATTCGACGAGATCTAATAACTCATTCTCGCTGGCTCCTCGTTGAGGGATTTTAACAAAAAATAATACGCATACTATTACAATACTTATTCCCGATAACAAAAAGAATGGAAATCTCCAACTTAAAATCGGTCCTACAAAGGATGATAAAGCTTGACCACTACCATTAGAAAGTGAGCTCAATATTGCAAGCGTACCAAACCATCCAGATCTTTCATCGGGCGGAATCGCATCAGAGATTATTGAATAACCTACTGGTATTACACATCCCAGTCCGATTCCACTTATCATCCTTGAAATCAACAATATTATAAAAGACGAGGAAAAACCCGTCAACATCATGCCAAAAGTCCAAGAAAATGCACCTGCTATTATCACTTTTGTTCTATCAATTCTATCAGTATAATAACCCCAAATTAAAGCAAAAATAGCGCTAGTTAATAAAAAAGCCGAATCTGGAATTGCTATAAGCGCCTCAGGAATACCAAACTCAATTCGAATGACTCCATAACTTGGAATTAGCATATTGGCGCATGCTATTGATACGAATAGTAACAGCATGACCAAAATAATTGGAGTTAAATCTTTTATTTCAATCCTTGTAAGTTTTAAGCGAACTATAGAAATTACCACTTAAACAATATTCTATTAATTATTAAATAGCAATGGGAATTAAAAAAGCTTTCAAACAGCGAGAAAACAATTAAGAAAGTTTGGAAAATATGAATTTATATAGTTGAATTCAGATTTAAGCAATATTTTAATGCGGTTTCTACGTGAAGCTTTACTGTATCGAGTAATATTACCTCTGTATCATTTTGTTGGAGTATTAAAGGTAGTTCAGTGCATCCGAGAATAACAGCATCTACTTCGTAGTTATTTATGATTTTTAAGAGCATTTGTTTACTCTCCGTTGTAAACTTCCCGATCACTAACTCATCAAAAATAATTTTATTTATTGTATCTTGTTCTGAATCTGAAGGCGTTATAACTTCCATTCCTTTTTTCGCAAAGTATTCTGGGTAAAACGAAGACTGCATCGTAATTTTTATACCCAATAATAGAAGCTCTTTTAAATTCTCTTGTTGCGCTTTTTTAGCTGTGGCCTCTACAATGCTTAGGATTGGGACTTGTGATCTTTGAACTAATTTATCATAAACCACATGAGGGGAGTTGGCTGCCATAATTATAAAATCCACTCCTCCTTTTTGTAAAGAATTAATGCCAGTCATTAAGTAATCTATATAGGTACGTTCATCGTCACCCATTTCGTAATCGATTACTTTTTGAAAATTAAGGCTATAAATTAGAATTTCTGGATAATGAAAATCTTGGTATCTTTCATAATACTTCTGAAGAATCAAATCGTAATATTTTATAGTCGATTCATACGACATTCCCCCCAAAATACCAATTTTTTTCATTTCTATCAAATTAAGTTAAGCACTTATAAAAAAATTATATGAATTATTTGATTTCATCTAAAACGATACTGTCTTTAGTAATAATTAACTTACATGGGGTACTTAGCTTAGAGATATATTTTTTTAAACCATTATCAAGTAATTCTCTGATTTTCTTCGGATCTCTTGGATGTATTTTAATATATATTACACGGCTCTTTTTCTGAAGACTTTTATTTAATTGCAGAAAATCAGAATCTAGTGTGATAATAACAGCTTTTTTTTTT
>JAUWDN010000085.1 GCA_030608765.1 Promethearchaeota archaeon | reverse complement strand
TCAGCTCCAGTTCCCTCGCATTCGTCGCATGGGGTATATCTTTGAATTACTACATCCTTTTTCGAACCAAACATCGCTTCTTTAAATGTAATCTCGATAAAATCTTCAATATCTTGCCCAACTTCTCGGCGGGGGGCAGATCTTACTCTACCTCTGGAGCCAAAAATGCTTCCAAATCCATCTCCAAACATGCCCCCTCCAAAGATTGATTTGAGTAATTCATCAATACCAGGAATTCCTCCTCTGAAAAAACTACTCATATCGACGTCAACGCCACTAAAACCGTATCTATCGTAATTACTTCTTTTATTAGCGTCGCTTAATACTTCGTAAGCTTCTTGAAGTTCGATAAACTTTTCCTTAGCTTTAGGATCAGTTTTATTAAGATCTGGATGGTGTTTCCTCGCTAAACGCCTGTAAGCAAGCTTAATATCGTTCTCACTCGCATTCTTTTCTACTCCTAATACTTCGTAATAATCTCGTTTTTTATTTGTACCCATTATCTAATTGCCACGTTATGATCTCTTATAAGTTAAAATTCTATTAACTAGAATTAATTATGAAATTTATCTTTTTAGGTATTAGCTTATCTATAAAGAAATATATAAACTTTTAAAAAATAATACTTCTAAAAAACTTTAAAAATAAGAAAAAGAAATAAAATGGAGTTATTTCACATATAATATAGAACTTATTCGTCGGATTCTTCCCAATCTACATCCACAACGCGCTTTTTGTCCTTCTCTTTTTTGTCTTTATCTTTCTTGTACGACGCTCCGCCAGCACCAGCACTTCCCATATCACCAGGCGGGACTCCGCCCATTCCTCCAGGAGGCATACCACCCATTCCACTCGCTGCTTGTTGGGCTTGTTGAGCTGCTTGTTGATACGCTTGGTCTTGTGTTTGTTGCGAATAAATTCTTTGAGAGAAACTATGCATTGATTGTTGCAAGTTTTCGACACCTAATTTAATTCTTTGAAGGTCGTCTGTTTTAATGTCTTCTTCTAAGGATTTTAGGGCGGACTCTATTTCAGTTTTTTCGTTTTCTTCAATTTTGTCTTTGTTTTCTTCCATTAAATTCCTTGTTTGGTAAATCATCGAATCTGCATTATTCTTCGCTTCGATCAATTCTTTAACTATCTTGTCTTCTTCTTCGAATTGTTCTGCGTTTCTTACTTTCTCTTCAATTTCTTCAGGTGTAAGCCCTTTTGCTCCGGTAACTGTAATCCCTGTCTCTTTACCAGTACCTAAATCTTTAGCAGTAACATGGACGATACCATCAGCATCAATCGAGAATTTAACTTCAATTTGTGGAATTCCTCGACGAGCAGGGGGTATTCCTGTAAGATGAAACATTCCTAAAGGAATATTGTCTTTTGCCATTGCTCGTTCTCCTTGTAAAACATTTATTGTTACGGCAGGTTGATTGTCTGCAGCTGTACTAAAAATCTGCTGTTTTTCGGTGGGTATAGTAGAATTTCTTTCAATTAATTTTGTAAATACTCCACCTAAAGTTTCTACCCCTAAGGATAATGGAGTAACATCTAGTAGTAATAAATCATCAACAACTCCTGCGATAATGCCTGCTTGAATCGCAGCTCCGATAGCTACGCATTCCATAGGATCGACGGAATGTTCAGGTTCTTTGCCAAAGAAATCCTTAAACCTCTTCTGAACGGAAGGCATTCTTGTAGGACCACCAACTAAAATAACTTTATCTATGCTACTCGCTGGCATCTTTGCATCGGAAATAGCTCTCTTCATTATCGGATCCAGTCTTCTTAGAGTTGGTTCAATCAATTGTTCCAATTTTGCTCTTGTGAGTTCAACTTCTATGTGAACAGGATTTCCATCCTTTTGAGTAATATAAGGTAAATTAATTTGAGTACTTAATGTAGTAGAGAGTTCGATTTTAGCTTTCTCACCAGCGTCTTTGATTCTAATCATTGCTTTACTGTCTCCCTTAAGATCGATGCCTTCTTTCTTTTGGAAGTTATTAATTATCCAATCAATTATAGCGTTGTCCATGTCGGTGCCCCCGAGCTGAGTATCGCCCGCAGTAGACATAACTTCAACAACACCTTCTCCATACTCCATTATCGTTATATCAAAGGTTCCTCCGCCTAAATCTAAAACACATATTTTTAGGAGCTTACCTTTCGTGTCTTTATCGAGACCGTAAGCTAATGAAGCCGCCGTTGGTTCATTAATCATTCGCACCACTTCAAGTCCCGCAATCTCGCCTGCATTCTTAGTAGCGGTTCGTTGAGCGTCATTGAAGTATGCAGGAACCGTAATAACCGCTTTTTTAACTTCTTGGCCAAGATACGCACTCGCATCATTCTTTATTTTTTTAAGGATCATCGCAGAAATCTCTTCTGGCGTAAATTCTTTCCATTCAGCTCCAACCTTTATTTTAGCTTTATACGATAAGCCCATTTTACGTTTAATTGCTGTAACTGTCCCATCAGGATTAGATACTGCTTGTCTTCTAGCAGGTTCGCCCACAATTTTTCTACCATTTTCATCAAATGCTACATACGATGGAAATGCCTTGCCCCCTAAGGTCCGTCCTTCGGCAGCAGGAATAATTTCTGGTTGACCTGTTCCACTTAATACCGCACACGCGGAATTGCTGGTTCCCAAATCTATACCAATGATTCTTTCTTTTCTCTTTGGTTTACTTTCTTCACTCATAATAAATAATCACTAAACTCATTCGAATTAGCTATTAATATTATAATTTATTCTTAAAATTAAATTTTTCTTATAATGATCTATAAATCACGAAAAATGATAAAAATTTTATTTTATTATATCTTACTAAAATTACCCTAACGGATTACAATATACAATTGTTACCAATAAAGTGTAATCGAATCTTAAATAAATCTTATAGAATATGTATTATCTGAGAAAATGACTCGAAAAAAGAAGGATAAAGAAAAAATGAACGACGAATCCACAAAAAAGAATGAAGCGGAATCATCTGAAAAAGGAAGTGTAGAATCTAAAGAAGAAGTGTTAAATGAATCTAAAAACGAAGAAGAAGAGCAAGACATTAAACTTTTAGAGGGTGAGGAACAGAAGGTACTCGAATACCATGATCTTGGCGAACTAATCTCGAAATATAATAATCTTAAAGAGAGCAACAAAAAAGATAAAAAACTCCTCACAAAGCATCAAAAAGAAAGCGATAGTTGGAAAAATAAACATATGAGACTTCAGGCAGAATTTGAGAACGCTCAAAAACGCTGGAATAAAAACCGGCAAAATCTTAGAAAAGAATACACGGGATTAACTTTAAAATCTTTCCTACCTTTGTACGATTCCTTTAAAAAAGCTCTGGATGGCGATGACGAAAATACAGCAATTTTAAAGCAATTTTACGACCAATTTATTAGCATTTTGAAGTTTCATAAAACAGAACCAATTGATGTTAAAGTTAACGATCCGTTTGACTATTCTTACCACGAAGCGTTGAGTTCTCTAGAAAGAGATAATCTTCCTAATAATTCGATTATAGAGATCATTCAAGACGGTTGGAAAATGGATAAGAATGTACTTAGATTCGCAAAAGTAATTATTTCTCGCGAACCTGCACCTCCCGAACCAGAACCCGAGGTAGAGGCAAATCTAGAAGAAGAAATCACTCAAGAAGATAAAGAGCGTGAAACTGTTGGCAATGAAAGCGAAAAAGAAACACAAGAAGAAACAGAGGAAGCGGCAAAAGAGCTAGCAGAATCTGAAGAGAAGAACCAGTAAAAATTCCGAATTCTTAAGAACTTACCTTCTCAAATCTTTTCTTATTTATTATAAACACTAATTTATAAATTCAATATTTATCGTGAGATTACATTATGATTTATAATAAAAACTTTTTATAACTTGAGTTTAGTTATGTAAACTTAGTATAACAAGAAAAATACTAAAGAAAAGCGAAAAGGAATGTCAAAAATTCGAGAAGTAAGAGTAACTCTAAAAAGTAGATCAACAATGGAAGGAGCGGGGGTTAGGTTGAAACGAGCGTTTGGATACGCTGATCCTTCGTTAGATCCGTTTTTGCTTCTAGACGATTTCCATTCAAATGATCCTAACGACTATTTAGCAGGATTTCCATGGCACCCTCATCGTGGAATAGAAACGATCACTTATATGCTTCATGGACAAATTGAGCATGGAGATAGTATGGACAATAGTGGTGTTATAGGTGCTGGTAATGTTCAGTGGATGACCGCGGGGAGCGGAATAATACATCAAGAAATGCCGAAGAAGAATGAGAACGATCCTGTCCTAGCTGGCTTTCAATTGTGGGCAAATCTTCCATCGTCTCATAAAATGATGGACCCACGCTATCGAGATATTATAAAAGAACAGATTCCCGAAGTTATCGTAAATGATAGCGTGAGGGTAAAAATAATTTGTGGTGAAGTAAATGGTGTCAAAGGACCCGTACAAGATATAGTAACCGATCCAGAATATTTAGATGTCTCTATAGAGCCAAATTCTGTATTTAAACACGCAATAGATAATACTTATAATGTTTTTGCATATATTATAGAAGGAGAAGCTACTTTTAATCCAACCAAGGATGAAATAGTTGGTACAGAGCACTTGGTAATTTTTAAAGAAGGGGATGAAGTTTTAATACAAACTAAAGATAAATCAGTTAGATTTCTTTTGATTTCTGGTAAACCAATAGGAGAACCTGTCGCGTGGAGAGGCCCGATTGTCATGAATAGTGAAGAAGAATTAAGAATAGCTTTTGATGAATACAATAAAGGTACATTTATTAAACATAAATAATCGCCTTAACTTTTATTTGTAAACCTCCTTCCTAACTGGATTAGGAACGATATAGTAATAATAGATCCTAAACTTAACGCTAATGAAAAAAAGCGAGCTTTTTTTTTTAAAATCTATAAGTTGGGGGCAATAATCTATAATTTAGTGGTAAATTTAGTAGTAAATTTGGTTTTACTATCATTAGATTTAAATACTATTTTAGTAGGTACATAAGACATAGAAGGGAGTATATATGAATGTTAAAAGAAATAGAGTCTTTCTACTTTCTCTTTTAGGTATTTGTACGTTAATTTTATTTAGTTTATCTCAAAATAATGTCAATTTTAACCCTACTAGTTCTATAAATGATAGTGAAATAACGAAAGACGTTAAAAATTTAAAAAATTCAGGTTATTGGGAATTGACATCCCCGATTGAAATTGATGACGCGGGAGCTAATAATTGGACATGGGCTGAAAGCGAGGCATGGTTTGGGGGTGGTAATGGGACTCAAGGTAATCCATATATTATCGAAAATGTAACCATCGATGTTAACAAGAATTTTGAATACTGCATTGATGTACAAAATTCAAGGTTATATTTCACAATCAATAATTGCACAGTTTCGAAGGCAAACATAACGGGAATTCGATTACTAAATGTGACTAATTCAATAATAATTAATAACAAGGCTTTAAACAACGATATTGTAGGGATTGGTTTAAATGAGAGCAATTTTAATGTAATTTTGAGAAATAATGTATCTGGTAATTTTATAGGAGGTATCGGTTTATTAAATAGTACTTATAACTCAATTTTAAATAATACTGTATTTTCCAACGATGGTTATGGAATAGGTTTAGGAAATTGTAGCTATAGTACAATTTTGAATAATACAGCAATTTTTAATGGCGAGCAAGGGATAGGTTTTCTGGATTGTAAAAATATTACAGTTTCGGGAAACAATGCGATTATCAATTCACTGGCAGGTATAGCCTTCGGTGGTAGCTCTTATATCTCAATCTTAAATAATACAGTAAATTCAAACACTGGTACTGGAATAAGTTATGGGGTTAGCAATTATATTACAATTTCGAATAATATAGTAAATTCAAACGGTGAAGCTGGAATGGCAATAGGAAATTCAAATTACAATATAATTTCGAATAATTCCGTAAATAATAACATCAATGCAGGGATTTATATAGTGGATTGTAATTATAATACAATTTCCAATAATAGAGTAAATTTTAATGGCTATCAAGGGATAGGTTTATGGAATTGTCATTATGGTGACATTTTAAGAAATTCTGTAAGCCAAAACTATG
>JAUWDN010000025.1 GCA_030608765.1 Promethearchaeota archaeon | reverse complement strand
TCTCCTCTTCGGATTTCTCTTCAAGTTTTTCGAAAAAGAAGTTAAATGGCCCATATTTTGGAAAAAAATGGCCTGATAACTTTTTATCTGAGCCTATTGTTGCCGCTATTAGTGTTTCTATTGACTCATTAATTATTTGTTGCTTTTCAACCATTAATTTTAGTGTTTCTTCTCCTTTTTTTGTTACTTCGTAAATTTTCCTAGTTCTTCCTTCTTCTTGTTGCTCTATGTATTTAATTAAACCATTTTTAGTCATTTCCTTAAGCACTGTATACATTGTAGATGCGGGAGGTGTCCATATTCCGAGAGTTCGGGAAGTTATATCTTTACTAATTTTATAACCGTAGGAAGGGTTCTTCTCGAGAACTAACAATATAAGGGCGCTAATGAAGCCTTTTTTCATTGCTTTTTCAAAATTCTTTGTAATTTCTTCAACCATTGCGTTAAACCTTCAAAAGAATTGTTTATAAGAGAATATATAAATTATGTAATATCTCACTTATGGATATATATCGATTATTGATATATAAATTTTGCTATGAAATATTATAAATATCATAATAAACAATACTGTACTAAACATAATTGGTGTTTAAAGAATGACAGAAGTGTTTATAGTCGATACTAAACAAGGTCTAGAATCGGCAGTTAAGGAAATGTTTAATAATATAGAAAAGATTGAACCAATTTTGAAAAGCTCAAAGGAAGTTTATATTAAAGTAAATGGTATAGATTTTCAGAAACATAGTTATACATCTCCAGAAGTCTTAAAAGCAGTAATAGAATATCTCAACAATATTGGTGCAGATGTATATGTCATGGAAAACTCTACGCAAGCAAATATGACTCGAATTGTTTTTGCAATTAACGGTTTTAAGGATGTATGCGAGGAGACGGGTGCCAAAATCATATTTTTAGACGAAGAAGATACTAAAACTTTTGAATTTAAAGGGAAACCTTCCGTGGCAGAAAACTCTAAAGGATATATCTTAAAAACCTTTCGATTACCTAAAACGATTACTAATATTATAGAAAATAGAAATTCTATTACTTATATTAATCTTCCGAAACTTAAAACCCATTCAATGGCAGGAGTGACGCTTGGAATAAAAAATCAATGGGGATTTCCCCAACACGCAGACCGGGGTAAAGATCACAATTATAACTTACATTCAAAATTTGTAGATCTTTATGAATACATTAAACCAGATATAACGATTATTGATGGAATTGAGGGTACAATTCATGGACATTATCCCCCTACCTCATGGGAAGACCGCCTTGTTAAAAAGTTTGATATTTTGATCGGTGGAAGAGATACTTTGGCTGTTGATGTTGTTGGAGCGAGAATTTTTGGTTTAACTCTAGACGAAGTTCCTCATTTGAAAATAGCTTATGAACGAAGTTTAGGGGAGGGTGATTTACGTAAAATTAACGTAATTGGGAAAGATTTGAACGATTATAAAGAGAAATATGACTGGGATTTACTCCAAGAGTTCCCTGAAGATGTTAAAATAATTAAAGGTAAGGAATTATTGTGTAAGGAAGGTTGCGAAAACAACCCATTGACGACTTTACAAGTATTTGCATACGACCACAAAGAAAAATTTAAAGGAGGCTGGTTTATCGTCATGGGTAAAGGTCACGACGAAAACATTGTGGAACAATTGAAGAAAGAAGGCTATACTAAGGGGCTCGTAGCAGGTTATTGTGCGATTGATGAAGTTGGCGAAAAGCTTAGTAAAGAATTCGGGAAACGTAAAGTTTTTTTTTCTAATGATTGCAATAATCTAGCAGAGACTGTAAAAGCGATATTAAAACTATCTAAAATGACTGTTTTTGATTTAGTTCCAATTTCAAACGAAGAGTTAATGGCTCTCATCGATGCTGCTAATGAACACGGTAGTACTGCATTGGTCCCACTATAATGGAAGGAAATGTTCACATATATCTTCTCTTTATGATCAGATTAGAAATTTTCTAAACTCTCTTTTTTTATCAAAAAATCCTGAAGTATTTAATGCCAGTGTCAAACCCACACACAACCAAAAGTACGATGGAGGTGATAATAACGCCAATCATCTTTTTTAGATACCGCTGACCGCCCCAGATTAGAAAAAACATCCCAATTATGAGCCCTAATAAGCCCATAATCTAGGTTAGTTTTTTAAAGTTTGAATTTCTCTCACATTATCCTATTATTCAGATATTTTCATCCCAATCATTTCCAAGGCTTCTGTAGCTTTAATCGAGATGTACTGTTTATAGCGCAATTCCTTAATTCTTAGGTAATCTCAAAATAATAAAAACATCTAAATTTATTATTTTTTTTCCTCGCATAAACTTTTTTAGTCCATCATCCTAAGGAATAATAAGTTGAATTAATTTTACACATAAAAGTATAAGATGAAACGATTAAAAACTATTCGAGTATTCATCTCTTCTACCTTTAGAGATATGCATTCTGAGAGAGATTTACTCGTTAGATTTGTGTTTCCAGAATTAAAGGAGCGATGTCTAAAAAGAGGCTTATATCTAGTTGATATTGATTTACGTTGGGGAGTAACTGAAGAAGAAGCTAAAACAGGACAGATTGTTAAGATTTGCCTTGACGAAATAGATCGAAGTCGCCCGTTCTTTATTGGTCTTTTAGGAGAGCGATACGGTTATGTTTCTGAATCATATGATACCCCTGACGAAAAGAGATTTGACTGGTTAAAAGGTTTAAAAAAGGGTTATTCAATTACCGCACTAGAGATTCTATATGGTGTTTTGAAAAATCCTGATATGAAGGAAAGAGCTTTCTTTTATTTGAGAGATCCTTCATTTATTAAAGATGTCCCGAGTTTGAAACTCTCAGATGTAAAAGCAGAGAATGAAGTAGCAGTTAAAGAATTAAAAAGACTTAAAACGAAAATCCGTGAAATGTATGAAGGAGCGGAAAAGAATTTGATGTTGAATTACCCCGCAGTATATAAAGGATTAAAATTCAATTGGTCTCAACTTAGTCAAAGCCTAAAAAATATTTTAAATAGTAATGAAATGGATGATATAGAAAAATCTCTGGATGAAAATAATGTAATAACTAATGATAAATATAAAGCACTTGTTGATGAAAAAATCCAAGAATGCGTTAATCAATACGGCGTTATATATCTCGAAGGGTTAGATGAATTCAAGGATAGAGTTTTAAATGATATATGGCATAGTATCCTTGAAGTATACCCAGAAGAGATAATAGAAACTGATGAAGTGGCATTCGAAAGAAGTTTTCATGAAAATTTTATTTTAAGTATAACCAGACGCTTTATTGGAAGGAAAGATATTCTACATTACATGAACAATTATGTTAGAGAGATGAATGACAGACCTTTAGTTATATTTGGAGAACCCGGAACCGGTAAATCTGCATTATTATCTTATTTTGTTTCTCAATGTTCAGAAGAATATGATGATATTTTCATTATTCCACATTTTGTAGGTGCAAGCCCAGATTCTGTAGACATTCATAAAACCCTAATTCGAATCATCAAGGAACTGATTAATCACTTTGATCTTACAGAATATACAGATTTACCAACTGAGTACGAACAAATACGAGACACTTTTCTTCAGATAATAAAGGGAGCAGGTATTAAAAAGAAAGTATTGATAGTTATTGATGCCTTGAATCAATTAAACGAGAAATATCATTCTCACAGTTTAAATTGGATTCCAAACCAATTACCTTCGGAAATCAAAATTGTTCTTAGCACAGTGGGAGGTGATGTCTTAGAATCAGTAAGGTTAAAAAAATTAATAGAGTTTGAAATGACAAAACTAACGAGAGAAGATCGAAAAACAATAGTTCAAGAAACTCTCGGAGAATATAGAAAAAACTTGAGTTGGGATTCAAAAAACAAAATTGATCAACTAGAGGCTCTTTTATCCAAAAACGAATCATATAAACCGCTATATTTAAAAATAGCTTGCGAAGAATTAAGGATATTCCCACAATATGAGCTAATTTCAACTGAAATAATAAGAATGAAAGATACAATTCAAGGACTATTTGAAGATATGTTCGAACGTCTTGAAAAAGATAACGACAAAACTCTAGTTGAAAATACTCTAGTTTTTATTGAATGTTCTAGATCCGGATTATTGGAATCTGAAATGCTTGGACTCTTAAGAAGAGATGATGAAAAACAATTACCAGTTAATCTATGGGCTAAATTATTTCACGGTTTAAGTATGTATCTAAAGATTTTGGGGGAAGAGGGAGATGGTTTCATAGATTTTTTTCATCAGCAATTATCTCATGCTGTAAGAAGGAGATATTTGGAAAATGATGCGATTAAAATTGAATATCATCAGAAATTAGCGAATTATTTTAAGTCAAGAGCGCAAGGAGATGCAAACGAATGGGATGGAACGGATATTCGAGGCTTTTCTGAGTTACCGTACCATCTAATGAAAGCGTCGAATTGGATTGAGATGGCTGAGATTTTAGTGGATTTAAATTATTTAATAGCAAAGACAAATTTTGATATGACACATGAAGTATTCGAAGAACTAACATTAACTTACGAAATTTTTATGAAAATCGATAAGCTAAAAGCAGAGTCATTACTCCGTTCATTGCTGAATTTAGTAGCTGTTGGCGATAAGACAGAAACTCCCATAACTATAGATTATTTACATACATTTTTCGCTTATAAATATCAAGACATTTTTCGTCAATATTATGAAGCTTTCTTAAATTTTAGTAGCAACAAAAAAGTACTATTAGATGCTTTAAAGTCTGATCAGGATGCAAATCTACTTCAAATGGAAGTATTAGCTAAATACGCAAATGTTAAGAGAAAAGATTGTGCAGATTTATCAACTGTTGAATCAATTTTAAAAGATTACATACAAAAATGGTTGAAATACATAAAAAACCCGACTCCAGATGATCTAAAAAAGCTTGCAAGAGTAGAGTATGATGTAGGTTACGTAAATTATCTTCGGGGAAATTTTCAAGAAGCTGTTGAGAATTTCGATAAAAGTGCTTTACATGCTTCTGAAGCATTTGATACTGTAGGGAAATTTGTCAGTACAATCGTGGGATATAGAGTAAGGTATTATGGAAAATTAGGCCGTTTATCAGAATTTAAAGAGGTTTTAATGAATGCTTTTAGTTATTTTCGGGAATATTCAACCGGACCCAAAAAGAATCAACATGCTATTCGCTGGATAATGAATGTTAACGCTCACCTTTTCGAAGTTGCATTTGAAGAAAATAATAAATATACGGCTCGAGAACAATTAGAACAATTAGAAGATGATCCATGGGTTAAGGCGTATGCCTCACCCTTCTTTTTAAAACCATATTATGCAAGGTTAGCCTTAATGGAGGGTATGTACACTGAAGCCATTAACGATTTCAATCTATTTCTTCAATCCTTAGAAATTAAAGACATTAGCGAAGCGATGAGGGAATCTTTATCTAGAGATTATTTGGACCTTGGAAAAGCTTTAGCATATTCCGGCGATATCGAAAAAGCCATTGAAATATGGCAGGACGGCTTGAAAACGCCTGATAACAATGCAAACTTAGTATGGAAAGAAAGAATAACAAAAATGCTTGAACAATATCAATAAATTCCCCTCGACAAACGGAAATTCCACTATTAAGTGGTATGATAGTTGGGTTGATCAATTACCTAGAAAAAATAAAATAGCAGTTTTATTTTATTCCAAAATTTCAACTAAATGGAAAAAAATATGGAATTTATTTAAGTGGAAAAAAGTGGATTTTACTGATTTTTTAGTTGTGTGTGTTTTTTATATTTCTTGATTTCATCGATAAATTTTCATTGCTTTTCTTAAACTATTTACTTTTTTGTAAAGCTAAAATAATGTTTTTTTAATAAGATGGTTCAATAAATTTAATAATGGATTTTGAATCAAAATATATTGAAATAAGACAATTCTTATCGGTTTCTGAGTTAGAATATAACTTGGATAAAAAGATTGATGAATTATTTGATTCAGATAATCTTAAGATGGAAATTTTAAGTAAAATTACCCAGTTTATCAATTATTTTTCAATTTTTAAGAATGTAAAACCTTTTATGAATTCCGTCTATTACTGCATTGAAACTACGTTAGATATTGGAGTTGAATCCGTAGGCGATTTTAAAGAGCTTCTAGTAAAAAATGCCTTGATGAGGTTTGTTCAAGAATATATTGATTACGCCCAATTAACACAAAAAAGACAAATACTGAGACTTTTATCAGATTCATTTGATAAACTTCAAATTCAGCCTATTATAATTAATTTAGGGTTACTTCTTAGACCTATGTATCAAGATAAAGCCTATCTTGACAGAGCAAACAACACTAAGGATATAGAAATCTCTTATTCCCTTCTTGATGAGATTGAAATTAAAATTAAGACAATTATTGATGAATGGATGAAGGCTCAAGTTATTACATTAAGCAATCAAGACAAAATTAAAACAGAATTGAGAAATAAATATGAAGATTTAGCAAGTAATTTTAAAATTACAAAAGATTCTGATATTTACTTAAAACTTTTTACAGAAGTAATGGAAATGCTTTCTATGAGACTTGCAATGATTAGTTTAATGGGGACGATATCGGATGATTCATTAGCACCTATTCCAATAAAATAGCTCCCTTATTCGAAGTTCTGATTCTTGTTCCATTCCAAAGTTCTCTGCTTTTAAAAAATATGATAATTTGAACATTTAAGATATTGAAATCTATTAAATCTTAGATAAGTAAATTATTAAATACAAATTTTGATATTATATTTAAAAAAACCATTAATTAACTCCTTAAGTGAGAAAATTGGAAGAAAACGAAAAACCTTTAACTCCCGAAGAAATTGAAGAACAAAAGAAGATTGTCGATGATTTATATAAGAAAGAGAAGGAGGATAGAGAGAATTACTTAAAAAGTTTCGAAGACGAACGAAAAGCATCGTTTGAAGAGAGCAAGGCTATGATTTCTTCATTGATCTCGGAAAAGAGTTTCATGAGAGAAAAACAACGAGAACGAGATTTAGAAAGAATGGAAATAAAACCAGAAATCGAAAAAACTGGAGAAGCTATTGAAAAATCTATTAGTGAAAAAGCATTTATGATAGAAAAGCATAAAGAAGAAGATCAGATAAGGAAGGATATAAGACCCGATATTAGAGGCGTAGGAGAAGTAATTAGTAAAATCATTGATGATAAAGCTTTTCTAATCGAAAAAAAAAGAGAAACAGACACGCAACGATTAAAATTAAAGCCCGATATTGAAAGCACAGGACAAGCAATTAGTAAAAACATTGACACTAAAGCTTTTTTGATTGAAAAAAAAAAAGAAAGTACTTCAAGTTTGCATGATTTAAAACCCGATCTTCACACTGCTAGCGAAGCTATAAGTAAATCTATAGAGGAAAAATCATTTTTAAGAGAAAAGCAAAGAGAAAGCGATCTCGAAAGAATGAAGTTAAAACCAGATTTAATGAAAACCGGAGAAGCAATCAGTAAAACAGTAGCCGAAAAAGCGTTTAGAATCGAGAAAAGGAAAGAATTAGAAGGGAAGAAATTAGGGTTACATCCAGATATAGCTGGAAAAGGAAAAGCGATTAAAGCATCCATCAACGAAAAAGCATTTAGGATCGATATGCAAAAAGATAAAGACAGAAGAATAAAAGATTTAAATCCAGATATTAGCAAAACAGGAGAGAGCATTTCTCAATCTATAAAGGAAAAAGCGTTTGTGAGAGAAACACAAAGAGAGAAGGATCTCAAGCGGATGGAGATGAAACCAGATTTTTTAAAAACTAGCAGCGCAATTAGCACTACTATTGCTGAAAAAGCATTTAGAATGGAAAAACAGCGTGAAGTTTACGAAAAAAAAGGGGAATTAAAACCAGATATTGAAAAAATGGCAGAAAAAATAAGCCATTCAATACAGGAAAAAGCTTTTTTACGAGATAAACAACGAGATAATGATACTCGAAGGATGGAAATTAAACCTGATTTAGAATCAGCAAGTCAAGCAATTAAATCTTCCATTGATGAAAAGGCGTTCAGAATTGAAAAACAAAAAGAAACGGACAAGAAAAGAATGGAGATAAAGCCTGAAATCGAAAAATTTAGTGAGGCCATCGAAAACACCATTAGTGAAAAAGCTTTCATTATAGAAAAGCAAAAAGAGCGAGATTTGGAAAGAATGGAACTTAAACCCGATATAAAAGGTATTAGTTCAAAAATTGAAAACCAAATTGAAAAAATTGAGAAAAAGAAGAAGGACGATCATCCTGCTTGAATACTAAAATCTTCTGGTGAATTATTTATAATTATAAATGAATACCAAATTTAATTA
>JAUWDN010000234.1 GCA_030608765.1 Promethearchaeota archaeon | reverse complement strand
AAGATTAGTAATTGGTTTAAGCATAATTCTTTTAACACCTGGAATTCGAGAACTACTATTTATCGGAAAAGATACAAATTTATTTATAGAAGTAATACATTTTATGGTTGTTTCTCCCTTTCCTAATTATTCACTGCTACCCTTTGCCTCAATCTCTTTTTTTTCTACTGTTTTCGGTGAATTAATTTTCGAATCTATCGCTTTAAACTCAAACAGGGCAAATCTGCTCTCGACTCAGTCTATTATAAAATATGGTTTAGTTTTATTAATATGTGGGTTATTACTTCCATTTATGGATATTGGTCTAGTAGTAACAGCAGATAATTTTAATCCTTCTATGTATCCATTTCTAGAAGCAGTCCCCATTTTAACAGCTCATAATGTATTATATATCCCCGGATTGCCATTATTTTTATTAAAAGGCACCCCTTCTAATCTATTTTTGTCAATGGGATTAGCATTGCTAATTATTGCAATATTTTTTTATTATTCAGATATTTTACATAAGAATGCCAAGATTTGCCGTATTTTAAATATTTATGGAAACCATTCAATAACCTTATTTTTCGTTCAATTTTTATTCATATTGATTTTATATCAAAAAATAACAATACTTCTGTTTTTTCCATTCATAATAATCTATATCGCCATTTTAGGTGTGTTATTTTTTCTATGGCAGAAAAATGGAAACTCAATCCTATCTTTAGATTGGATGATGGAAAAAATAGGTGGGAAAACTAAAGACTAGAAACATCAAAATCCGTATCTTTCAGGGAGTTTATTTTTTCGGTTACAATGTTCTTATTATAATCATCTTCTATTTCAGCATAAAAATTTTTCGCTCTTTCAAAGTTACCTAAAGCTCGCTCAAACATTTGCTTAGAAACATAAATATCCCCTAATTTATTCAGAATTTCTGCAACCATCTTTGCGTTGTTTAAACTTTCAAAGATTTCTAAAGCTTCTTCATAATATAGTATTGCCTTTTGCTCATTTTGAATGTAATCTTGAAAAATTGTTGCAACATGATATTTCATTTCGCCTATCTTTAACTTGTCTCCAAACTTTTGATATATATCTTTTGAATAGCTATAATAATCGATAGCTTTGCCATCTTCTCCTTTTAAAGAATAAAACTTAGCGATCGCTTCTAAGACTATTCCTTCTTTAACATTTTCTTGAACGTTAAATGTTCTCACTGCCTCTAAACTTTTCAAAAAGTAATCTTCTGCTTCTAAATCATTATCCCATAAAGAATGTAAATGGCCTAAGTAAAGATAACACTCCCATTCCAATTTTTTCTGTGTAAAAAGAGAAATTTGATTTCTAATTGTCTCAATTAGCTCTACTACATTTATTAAGCAATTATATGACTGATCGTAATAGTCTTCGCCAAGATAATAATACAATTTTCCATACTTAATACGCGTTTGGATAATCCCATATACATCATTATTTTGAGTAAAGAATTCTAAATTTCTTTTCAATATTTTCTTTACGCGATCAAAGTCTTCTAATGAAAGCAAAACTTCAACTAAATTACTAGAAGTTTTTATAGCGTCTATTTCAGAATTTTCCTCTTCAGCTAAATTTAATGCATCCTGATAATACTTGTAAGAGTGTTCTAGATCATTGATTAAATAATATACATTTCCTAAATTATTCAAAACTTGGATTTTTTTAATATTGTCGTTAAGATCTTCTAAAGTACTAAGAGCTCTATCAAAATGGTATATTGCTTGATCAAAAAATCCTGTTTCCTCGTGAATCAGACCTAACTCGTTGTGGCATATAATAACATTTAAGAAATCTTTTTCGTCAAGAAAGTTATCCAGAGCAAGTTCTAAATTTTTTAAAGCTTTTGGAAAATCTCTCTTTTTATAAAACAAACTTGCTTTCTTCAATAAAAGATTTCCCATATCTTTTCCTAATTTCTCACTCTCGGTAAGTTGGTCTTCTAATTCAGATAGTTCTTGTTCAATAGTTTCATCGTCAATAATGTTAGTATCATAATAATCTTCTTCTTCTTCTTCGAAATCGCTTGAATGATATGAAACACCATTATAAGGAGAGAATAATCTTTTATTTAGATCATCGCTTAAATTTGTAATTAAAGGTTTATTACAATTACGACAATAGGTCCAATAACTTTCAATTGGCTCATTACAGAATGGACAATTATTCATTACAAAACGATGTTTTATTTATGCTCTTTTAATTAAAAATGAAAATGCGTTCATTTATAATTTTTTAATAACTCATTTAAAACTTGATTGTTTTCCTATTTATCCATTCTTGTTAGTTTTTTCTACGATTCAGATATGTCGTTAACTCTTTGTTTATTTCTTCCTCACTTAACCCTAAAGAATTTAAAAGGATTCTTATCTGAAGAATTGAATTTTTCGATTTTATTTCTTTAGCAATGCTCAAGGCTTTAATGTATGCTTCTTTTGCTTCATTCATCTCACCCTGATAAACTAAAATCTCCCCAACATAACCTAATCCCTTTAGGATTAATTCTGTGTAATTTGAATCTATAGATTTATTTGTCCCTTTTTTAAAATAAATAATCGCCTCGTTAAAATCGTTCTCTTTTTTTTTGAGAATGCCTAAATTGAAATATGCGACAATAATCCCCTTAATATCGTTTAGTTCTTCAAAAGCTTTAAGGGTTTTCTTATAAAGTTCAAAAACAATTTCCCAATTATCTTGTTCTTCATGCATTTGAATTAGATTACCTAAGCAATCTAATAAATTGTAAATGTCATTGTTATCTGAACAAAGAGCACTACATTCGAGAAGAACATCACATGCTTCGTCTACTTGGTTCAACTTAATTAAATTATTCCCGATTCCTTTTAAACAAGTAATTTGTTCCTCAATTTGATTAGATTTCTTATAAATATCATAGGCTTTATTATAATAATCAATAGATTTCTCATATTCACTACTACTGAAATGTAGTGTTCCTAAAATGCCATATACAGCTGCTTGTCCTAATATATCTTTTTGTTTTTTGAAGTGTTCTAAGCAAATCAGTAAATTTTTTTTGATTCTGAATAATGCTTGATTTCAATTTGTAGAATTGCCAGATTACTTAACTCTTGAATATATTCTGAAGCTTTGCCAAACTTTTCTAAATTTTTTACTTTTTCTTCAGTCTCTCTGATAATTTCTTCTAATTCCTTTTTGGTTAGTTCTATGTCTTCTTTAAAGTAAATATGCCTATTACACCAATCCTTTTTATTATTATTTTAATTAAATTATTGATATTTTAAAAGAAAATTCCTCAATCAAGTTTTTTTAGCAATTATGTGAAAGAAATATGAACGACATTAAGGAAACAAGGTTAAGAGATTAATAATTATATGTGTAAATATTATAAAAATCCTTTTCTATTATTTAATTAGTGAAATTAGATAATTTCTAAACAAAGAGTTAAGCAAAAATGAAATTTAAAGCAAGATTATGGAATCCACTAGAAGATAAAAAAGTGAAATGCCATG
>JAUWDN010000149.1 GCA_030608765.1 Promethearchaeota archaeon | reverse complement strand
CTCCAAACTCATCGTACGTCGTACTTTCCAATAAATAGTTTTCTTTGATCACTTTCCGCTTTAATTTTTCCATTTTCGTGTGTTGTAGCATATATTGTGCCGAAACCTGAATTTCACGGGCAACAGCTTGGTTTAATAGTGCTAAATACTCATCAGTAGCTTTTACAATCATTTTAGAATCCTCTATATAAAATTTACAATAAATGATGTTAGGAAATTATTAAAAAGTTTATTATAACAAATTATAGTACTTCTGCCAAAATTTCCTTCTTAACAGTAAATTCTTTTATTAATTTTGTTTTAATTTAAAATATGAACTTCTTTACTAAAAATGATTTAATATCGATTAAAGACGATATTGGCAATATCGTTGAACTAAAGTTTAACGAGGAAAGTTCAGTAATTATCTCCGAGTATGGAGGACGTCTATTAGGACTATTTCCAAAAAATGATGTTTTTAATCTGTTGTGGATAAATCCAGAAATAAAAAATGTAATAAAATCAAGACAAAGAGACATAGGGGGAGATCGATATTGGATTAGTCCTGAAAGAGAATTTTTTTACGAGAAGCCTCAAACATGGGAAGGATGGTTTTGTCCTCATGGGTTGGACCCTGCTTATTACGAAATCTTAGCTGAATCCTCAAAATCATGTACTCTTTCAAGTCCAATAACAGTAGAATCACAATTGAAAAAAGAAATTTATAATGGAGAGATAACTCGCCAAATTTCTCTTATAAAAGAGCCGATTTCGACGGGTCTGAGTTATTGCGGCGTTGAATTCGTAGATGATTGCGTTTTCTTCCAATCCGGTTTAAGAATTAATGGTTGGTCGTTAGCTTGTATTATTAGTGGGGGTTCATCAAATCCAGGAACAGTTTTAATTCCTACGAAATCCAACCCAAAACCTCTATCATATTTCCGAACTATCCCACAAGATCGTATACGAGTCGGAGATAATTATGTTGCCTTTAAAATTGATGTTGATGATATTTATAAATTGGCTATACGACCAGAAGATGTTGATTTTTCTCGAAAGGCAAAAATCGGTTATGTAATTAAAATTCCTGCATCAGAAGAATACGGATTTCTCGTTAAGCTATCAGATGATATCCCTAAATCGCAAGAAGAATGCTTTGATGTTTCCAGAAACCATCCCGAAGATGAAGTTGGTGTGATTCAATCGTATAATTCAGAATCCTTAAATAAACCCTCATTGAAATTTGGAGAAATTGAACTCCAACTAAATAAATTTGAAACTATCGATAACACATCTCATGGTAAAGCAAAGCACCAAATATTAGGATACACTGGCTCAAAAGAAGAAATTTTAGGTGTTATTGAGAAATTTTTAGGTATCACGAATCCAAATTTATTTTAAATAACTTAAATCAGCAAACTATCTTTAGTTAATCTTTTTAACGCGAATTTCTTATTTAGTAATCAAATTATATTAAAAATCAAATGTTTTGTTAGTCAAATGTCTAAAGCAAAAATTTCAAGATATCGGAATTTAATTATTATATACATTTTCTATATTATATTTTGGATTATTTTAGCCTCAATTATGAGATCTATTATCTTTCCAGAAGGAACGCCTATAGCGTTGACCAATTTCATCCCTGTCGACGATGTTTTAGTTGAACTAGTTCTCGTTTTTGTTATATTCCTCCCTATTTCGGGTATCATAGGTGCCTTGCTGGGAGGATACATTTTATCTCCATTAATTATGATTTTACATAAATTCTTATACAGGTCAAAAAAATATTATGGCATCCAATACGAGTCAGAAGATAAAAAAATTAGGTTACTCTCTTCGGGATTTTATCCCGTACTAATGGCTGTGAATCTGTCTTTTATTTTTTTAACGCCTGAAATAATATCTACAATTCTAGAAGCTGATGTAATCTCAAATTTTGCTGCTCCATTAGCAGCAAGTAAGATTTCTGTTTCCGTTCGCCTTCTTGGTCAAATAATTTTACTAATATTTACCTTTGGTGCATCTACTTCGTTATTTTCCCCAATTTGGCTTTTAAAGGATTCTGGAATAGTATTTGCGACTAAAGAAAAGGTAGAAAACTCGAACGAGATGCTGTTAATTAAATCGATAGGAGAGTGGTTTCAAACCCTTCTAAAAGGGTATGCTGGGATTGGAGTAATCCTTACTTACTTTTTTGTGATATTTGATTCTGTAACTCGCTTTATTAATAATATGGGGGTTCCAGGAAATACATTAAACGTCCCAAGTCTCTTTTTATGGCTAGGTTTACCTTTCTATTTAGTCTTTTCAATGATTCCCGCCGTAATTCTCCATGATGCCCTTAATAAACGCCGGTTAAGTTATGTGAGAAAAATAGCTGACAGAATTGGAATCCGAGACGCTGCAATTGTATCTTTTGAATTGAAAAAGCAAGACGAAAGATCTTAAAATAAGATTTGTTTTATTTTAAAAATAGTAAGATTATAAACTAAACCTAGACGATCCATAATTAATTCTTAAACAAAATATATAAAGGTTAGAAAAATTGAAAAGTTCTACATTTACTTTTAAAGACCAAGATAATATCGAGATTTTCGTATACAAATGGGAACCGGAGACTCCCCCTAAAGCAGTTGTACAAATCGTTCATGGTTTAGCAGAGCATGCTAAGCGATATGCTCGGGTAGCTGAAGCTTTATGTAACGATGGTTACATATGTTATGCTAATGATGCTCGTGGACATGGGAGAACTGCTGGTGACTTAACCGAAAAAGCTTTGGCGGGGAACGCTGGAGTTTTAGGACCTAATGGATGGAGAGGAGTAGTAAACGATCTTCACGAATTAACAAACATAATCAAGAAAGAACATCCCGATCTACCTATATTCTTAATAGGACATTCTTGGGGTGCTATGTTAACACAAGATTACATTCAAGACTGGGGAAATGAACTTAAAGGTGCTATTTTAAGTGGAACCAACGGAAAAGTGAGAGCTTTAGTTGTTAAAGCGGGTAAACTCATACTTAAAAGCGATATTAAAAAACGCGGTCCTAATGAACCAAGCCAGAAAATGCACGACATGAACTTCAAATCTAACAACCACGATTGGGATAACATTGAAGGTGCAACGGGATTTGAGTGGCTCAGTAGAGATAAGGAAGAAGCACAGAAATATATCGATGATCCTTGGTGTGGTTTTGTGAGCCCCGCCAGTCTTTGGCTAGAATTCCTATACGGATTTGAAAAAATTTATGATTCGAAAAAAGAGCAAAATATTCCAAAAGATTTACCAATACACTTCATTTCCGGGTCTTTGTGCGTTATAGGAAATAAAACTAAATCGGTTATGGCTATGATTAATCGCCTTAACAAATATGGAGTAAAGGATGTAACATATAAATTTTACGAAGATGCTCGACACGAAATTTTTAACGAGATTAACCGCGACGAAGTTTATCAAGATGTAATTAATTGGCTTAATTCACATCTCTAAGATCTAAATACCTAATACTAATTTTTTTTTCTGTTTAATGAGATGTAAGATATTATATCGAAGACAAAATAACCACCAATACAACTGCGAATAAAATAAACCCGATACACAATAAGCAATAAAGATTTCTACTATATTTCGCTACTTGAGCGTTTTTCTCGTTACTGATTTCATTTCCACAATTTGGACAATATGAAGGAAGGTCGCCAAAAAAAAAATTAGCCGTTCTAAATGGCTTAATCTTAGGATAGATCTTCGCCCCACAACTTTCACACTGAGGTCTTTTAAATTTCATCTTTTTTAAACTCATATTATTTGTGATTTAGATAATTTATTAACCTTTGGACAGATTAGTCATAATTTACATGACTTTACTGATATATAAATATTTATTGACTTTTGAGCACTTCCAATCCTCTCATATAAGAAGGATTGTTTTTAAGAAAAAGTTTCGATAATATTTTAAATTGGAAATCCATTTTTATTTTTATTTAACAAGCGTCTTATTATTTTATGATTCAATAAAGAAGAAAGTCTGATTAAATGCTTGGGTTGTATGTTTCCTAGATTTAGAAGACTTGAGACTTGTAAGCAAGTTTAAAATGAAAAAAGGAAATATCGATACATAATCAAATACACACGAATACACAAACATTTATATATGAAAGAAATAAAATATTAATTAGAAACAAAAAAATAAAATTAAAAAATAAAACAAAAAAAACAAATTGGAGGAAAAAATAATGACTAATAACAAAAATATAGCAGTAGACGAAGTTAAATGTAAAATTTATTCCCACGTTTTAACAAGTTCTTTTGTTAACCACTAAATATTAAAATCTTTTTTTAATTTTTTCAGTGTGTAGTATTTTTTACCATCGACAATATAATCAAGAAAATCAAGATAACTAACAAAAAAAAATCATAAATTAAAAATGTTTTTTCAAATCTAAAAAAAAAAAGCAAACAAAAATATAAGAAAAAAGGAGGAAAAAAAAATGAAGATATCAGGATCGGGAAAACTCTCAGAGAGGAGTATTAAAGATAATATAGTAGTTTCAGGTTCAGTTAAAATGGATGGGAACATTGAATGTCAAGGTTTTAGATCTTCTGGTTCTACGAGAGGAGA
>JAUWDN010000223.1 GCA_030608765.1 Promethearchaeota archaeon | reverse complement strand
GAAAAAGATCAGAAGAATGTTTTTGCTGATGCTGACGCCGGTATAAGCGATATTCTACGATATTATATTGGTGGGATTCAAAAACATGCCGATGCTATATCAGCGATTTTGAATCCTATCACAAATTCGTATAAAAGGCTTATTCCTAATCATGAAGCACCAGTTTATATATCCTGGGGTATAGGTAATAGAACCGCTTTAATTCGCGTACCCGGATACGAAAAATCTGCTAGAATTGAATATCGAGCTGGTGATGCGGCAATGAATATTTATCTAGGAACAGCAATTTTACTAGCAGCTGGCTTAGATGGAATAAAAAAGAAAATAGAACCAAACACTCCAGTCACAGAAAATATTGATAATTTAACTAAGGAAAAACGCCAAACCTTAGGAATTAAAAAGTTACCCCAAAACCTGTCTAAAGCTTTAGAATCTTTCGAAAACAGTAAATTTATTCTAAAAAATCTTGGAAAACAATTGGTAGATATTTTTGTTGACATTAAAAATAAAGAAATTGAAGAATACCAGGTTGCTAAAAATGACGGAAAAGAAGCGGAATGGGAACTAAATAGATACTTACTACTATAAAATAAATTATTTGTAGATCGCGTAATTTTCGTCTAAGATTTTCCTAAGGTTTTGCGAAAGATTGAATCTTTTAGTATAAAACTCAAAAATTATATTGTCTATTGATTTCTGTTCCTCAGTATAATCGTAGGACAAATTTTTCTTCTTATTTTCTATTATTTTTTTTACCAACAAACTTACTTTATCGTGCGTTCCTTTATTAGGTTTAATAAAAGGTAACGAGTGAATTCCAGTTAGTTGTATGCTATTAGTATTGTTTAAAATCCCTTTCGATAAGTAGTTGTATAATGAACTATTCAATAAACCTAAAAAATATTCAATTGAGATTGAACTATCCTTAACGATAAATCCCATTGCTTTATTAGAATCCCAAAAACAACCCTTAGGCATATAACGCGCAGCTAATCTCGAACTAACACCACTTATTACAATCCCTTCCTCTTCAAAAGGGACAGATTTAGGAATATCGTAAATTGAGATTGATTCCTGTTCCCAATCTAGAGCTTCCATTACAGGTCTATAATATTGATCCCCTCCACCTCTTTTTAAATAAGGTTTCCATCTTCCTGATTCCAGATCGATTCGAGAAATGACTTTAAATTTATCGCTTTTATCTCTATTCCTGCTATTCTTTCTAAAAATGTTCGCTAATTCAGTGTCTTCAATCGCAGTAATGAATTTCTTATTGTTATGAGTATGCATTCCGATATAACCCTTAATAAAAAGTTCTAGCTTAGGTGCGTTTTCAAATAAATCTAATATAGGGTCTTCAGCGTCTATGAAAAAAATGTTGAAAGGGAGCGATTTATACTTTTTCTGTTTGATCTCGGTTATTATAGGAGGTTTCCAATATTCATCTTCATTTCTAATACGCGGGATAATTTTCATAATATTATTATCCCGAACTTGCTCGTCCTCATCTTTGGAACACTTAGTAAGAATTAGAATTACGGGGTAGGTACTTACATTTTGCTCATCAAACAAATTATTTGGTGCAAGTAAAATTTCATTTATAACGCAATTATTAAGAATAAAATTTCTTAATTTAGTATGAGTGCTTAGCGTTAAAAACGAATCGCTGGTGATAAAGCCTAATTTCCCACCCTCTTTTAATCGCCATATACTATTTACTATAAACATCGAATAGGTTTCGTGAGCGTTGATCTTTCCATAAATTTTCTTCAGTTCAACTCTATTTTTCCTCACGTAACTACTAGCTTTATTTAGGTAGGGAGGATTTCCAACAATAAAATCATACTCACCATAACACTCTGAATTAAACGAGAGTAAATTATCCACTGATTTAAAGTTTACTTCTAAATCTTCAATAAATTCTTTATAATCCGGATTTATGTCATGGCAAAAAATTTGGGATTTGTTAACACCTGACTTTATTAAAGATTTTACAAAAATTCCAGGACCTACACACGGATCTAACACTTTTTGATTTTTTTTGATTTTTCCTAACTTGAACACAATATATTCTGCAGTTTTTGGGGGAGTTAAGACAACTCCTAATTCCTTTTCCATTTAAAGTTCAATCGCTAATTTTTTTTAAAAATTAATGTCTAAATTAAATTTGGTTGTCAAACACTATTAAGTTATCGATGATCATTTCACACATTCTCTTTAGCAAAGAGCTATCTACTTTGTCTACTGTATCGTGAATCGAATGAATATATTCATACGATTCCATATCACCAAATCCAATACCATGAAAATCTTTCTTTTTTAAATAGTATCCATCAGAATAAGAACCAAAGTATATCTTCTTTGGATTTCTTTTAATTGTTAAACCTTTATTGTTCTTTAAAAACATATTAAAAATAGTGTAGATTTGATCCGACATCTTTTTACCCGGAAAGAGGTAAGTATTTTTAGCATTCGCATCAAAATTCAAAAATATAGATTGCTCTTTATTTACACGGGTTAATTTATAATAAAAATTCCTGATTCCCATCGTTCCACATTCTTCTGTTCCTGTAAATACAAACCATAAATTATAATGTTTTAATCTAGATTCTGGATTTGAAAAATAGGTGAGTAATTCAAGTACACACGCGATACCTGAAGCATTATCAATTGCTCCATTAGATTCGTTATTTGTCGTATTTAAGATGAATAATATAGTAGAAATGAAGTTAACGGTTGTGGGGAAGATTCCTATGATATAAAACAATAAGGAAAATGGAGTAAAAATATAATTCTTAAAGATAACAATAATTAATAATAATAATCCTGAGAATACCCATATTCTTATAATTCTTATACGACCTAGAATTGAAAATCTCTGTCCTTTTGAATCTAAATGACATAAAAACAAAATACTTCTTGCTTGGTCATTTAAATCGTTAGTTTTAATGTCTGACTTACTCATCTTAGGTTTAAGGTCTAGTTTAACATAAAGGTTACTAGAGTTTAATTTCTTAGGCAGCCTTATGGATTCCGGTTTTCTCGCAAGAATGAATAAAAGCCCTAAAATTACAAAAATTATTATAAAAAGGATAGATATAATGAATGCCACAAAATTTAGATAGAATAAAAAGAGAACAGTAAATATTAATGAAAAAGCTAATTTTGGGTAGGTTCTTCCAAAAAACGTACTAAATACGAAATCTTGGGTTAACGGTTTAAGGTTCAATTCTTCAACTTTTTGAATAGCTAATTTCAGAGCTTCTTTTTCCCCCTTCGTCCCTGATAATCTAGGAAAGGAAAACAATTCTAAGTTTTTTCTAATACGATTTTCGTCAATCAATTTAACCACAATTATTAATTTAAGCTAAATAAGCTCCATATTTTGCTGAACTTACTAATTTTCTATAAATATTTAAATAACCATTCTCAATTCTAATTTCAGGCTTTTTCCAAATTTTAAATCTTTTCTTAATTTCTTCGTCAGATACTAAAAGATTCAGTTGACGATTATCTAAATCTATTTCTATTTCGTCTCCGTCTCGAACTATTGAAATTGGGCCACCGTCATACGCTTCAGGGCAAACATGCCCTATACACGGGCCTCTTGTGGCACC
>JAUWDN010000112.1 GCA_030608765.1 Promethearchaeota archaeon | reverse complement strand
AATTTTATATTTGGGTAGAAGACTATTTAGTTAAAATAAACCCTCGTTAAATATAAAATCTAAATACTGAATTCTAACATAAAAGGGAGTGGAAGATTGACTGAAATTTACGATGATTTTATAGTATATGACCTTCAAAACACTGGAGACCGCAAGAGATTAAATATTAAGCCAGAAGGGCTTCAAAATCATTTAAATCCTGAACAGGTGCTAATAATAATACGTGAAGACCTTAGGAGGATTTATATTTGGAAAGGTTCGAAATCTCCTGTGAGAAAAAGGTTCATAAGCTCTCGAGTAGCACAGGATTTGCAAAGAGATTTAATGCAAGACTCCCGGTATCACAGATGTAAAATAGTCTCCATAGATCAAGGAGATGAACTGCAAGAATTTTTAAACGCGTTCAGGTTGGAATCTATGGAAGTAACAGAGCGACTTCCCGATATGCGCTATGTAAGAAACCTTGAGCGCGACAGATTGCTCGAGTTAGAACGTCTTGCGAGAGAAAAGAAGGAGGGGAAAGTAAAACCTGATGATAAATATTATTCTCCAGCTTTAGAAGACACAACTGATGATGTGGTAATGTCATCAATTGGAATAGGAATCTCTTTGAAGAAAGAAAAAGATCGATCCGTACAACCTTCTAAAATTAGCGCAACTATTGGATTAGCAGAAGAGGAAAAAGAAAGAATCAAAGAAAAAATATTAAAAATTAGTGTCCCAGAAAATATGGAACGACAAAACTTAATTCTTGGACATAACTTATACGGTGCTGTTTCGAAAGTAACAGATGTTTTTGGTAAGAATGTAGTAGAAACTGTTTGGGAAGAAGTTAAAAAGGTTCCAAAAGGCGTGCTAGAATTAGATGAGAATGTCTTTAGAGTCTATTTTGATGATAAGAAGGGGATAGTCGAAGCAGTAGAAGTTCTCAAGAAAAGAGAATCGCCTTCCGAACTTAATGGTGAAAAACCTAAGACCACTACTAGAAGAAAACTGCCAAAAATCCCTAATAACGAAGATTAAGTATCGTGCAATCCTTATTAATTATTATTTAAAAATAAAGTAAAACCTGTGAGATTCTCGCTATTTTTATTGTCCGTCCGAATCTTCGTCTTCTACTTCGATCTCTCTAAGAGTATCCTCTTCCGATTCAGGTTCAGGTGCATCTTCCAAATTATCGTGATCATCTATTTCTTGTTCGTTTTCAACTGTTTCTGATGCTTTCTCTTCCTCTTTTTTCGCTTCTATTTTTTTCTCGGGTTTGTTTTTCTTTTTAATTTTCTTTAAACCCTCGATTGCCTCTTTGCGTACTATTGGACTTGGATCTTTTAAAGCTTTCGCTAATACATCAAGAGAGTGAGGGTGATGGAAGTCTCCTAGCTCATCCGCAGCTTCCTTCCGGACTATCTCGTCTTTGTCGTTTAATAGGATGTAAGCAAAAACGCCTAGAACCTCGTTTTCTCCTAATTCTCCTAAAGTATCTACGGCGTCTTTCCTAACGCCTGGATTAGTATCTGTTAAAGCCGTGTTGGCTAATACCTTTAATGTTCTATCAGAATATCCAAGTGGTTGTATGCCACTTAAATCAACTCCGCAAAATTTGCAAAAATTATGCTCAATTTTAATGACTTTGCCACACGAAGCGCAAATACGTTGTGTTTCAAAATCAACGTTGGGTTTTGCAAAACTCGTGGGAGTTGGTTCGCGTACAGGTTCTCTATTTATCCTATAAGGATTTTTAGTCCGATCTTGATTATACTTATCGTTTCCCATTTTATATAATCTTCTCTTTATTTCTTTAGATTGCTCATTTTAACTTAAGATCATAATAGAATTTAGTTTTAATTAACTTAATGGAGACCAATTTTTGAAAATCAAATATCCCAGTAAAAAGTAAATAGGTTAAAAAAAAATTTGTTTTCTTTTAAGCTATGGTTATGTCTTTAGATAAATATACGTCTTGTACTGCGTTAAGAATTCTAATTCCCTCAGGTGTTGGTTTCTTAAACGCCTTCCTGCCTAATATAAGTCCCATACCACCAGAACGTTTATTGATGACAGCAGCTTTTACAGCATCAGCTAAGTCGTTTCCACCCGATTCTCCACCAGAGTTAATTAATCCAACCCTTCCCATATAACAATTAGCAACCTGATAACGGTTCCATTCGATGGGATGATCCGTAGCTAATTTGTCGTAAACAAGTTTGTCGGTTTTACCGTAATTTAGATCAAGGAAGCCGCGATTCAAAGTAGATAGTTTTTGCTTTATTATATCAGCTTCTATAGTGACTCCTAGATAGTTTGCTTGACTTTCTAAATCGTTTGCGGTGTGATAATCCTTACCATCTTTTATAAATTCTTCCTTATTTCTAAGATAAGTCCATAGAACGCAAACCAATCCAAGCTCGTGAGCGTATTTGAACGCTTCAGATGTCTCTTGAATATGTCTTCTTGAGTAGGGAGATCCAAAATAAACTGTTGAGCCAATAGCCGCCGCTCCCATATCCCAAGCCTGATCTACGCTTGCAAACATAGTCTGATCAGATAGATTGGGTTTTGTAAGTAATTCGTTATGGTTTATTTTCACTACAAAAGGAATTTTGCGTGCATATTTCCTGCTAATAGATCCTAAAACGCCTAGAGTAGATGCTACGCCGTTGCATCCTCCTTCTATTGCTAACTTAATAATGTTCTCAGGATCAAAATATCGAGGATTTACTGCAAAACTGGCTGATGCAGTATGTTCAATGCCTTGATCTACAGGAAGTATCGAGATGTAGCCCGTGCCCGCTAACCTCCCGCACTGATTAAACATCCGCGCCATATTGTTCAACACCAGATTATTTCGATCAGAATGCTCCCACACTCTATCTAGATGGTCTGGACCAGGAACATGAATCATTTCTTTTGGGATGCCGGTGCAGGTATGATTTAAAAGGTTATCCGCATCTTCACCGAGTAATTTTTTAATTTCTTCAAAATTCATTTTCAATTCACTAGATTTTTTAAATTAAAACTAAAAAAGAAATAGGAGTCTTACTATAAAATGTTTTTCTTTTAAAGTTTAAACAAAGGATAAACAGTTATTCAGATTGAGAATTAGAAGCAAAAAATTCTTTTAATAAATCAGAAAGGAGGTGATAATCATTTGAATTAATGCTAGCATTACCACATTCTAATTTTAATAAAATCTTTCTTTTTTCAGCGCCATTAGTTTCTAATTTTACCACTAGTTTCTTGCTAAGATGTTTGGAATTTCCTTCTTGTGCAGACTTCCTCCCCCATAAACCCTCAATTTGTTCCATAGCTCGCTCTTTTTTAGCAGTACGTTTAACCATACTAGCGGTTTGAGTTTGAGATTTCTCCATATATTACACATTCCTCAGAAACTTAATTATTTTTAATACTACTTACTTTTTTACAACCATCTATAAAAAGTCCATTAATCTTAAACCAATATAAAAAAACTTTAATTTTTTCTACATTTGAATAACATATGCCAGATGAATTTGATTTTAAAAACTACAAATCAATGGAAGAATATAGCAAAACTATGGAGGGGACCAAATATTTGCACGACCTTTATTTAAAAGCAGTTAATCACCCCGTAAGAAGAGAAATATTAGAAATAGTTAATAAAACCAAGAAAATTTCTAAGAAAGAGCTACTTAAAGAACTAATCGAAAAAAATGTAATCAAAGAAGAAAACCAATTAGTTTATAATATTGATTATTTACTCAAAGCTTTTTGCATTAAATCCATTGAAGACGATGAAAGTAACGAAATCTTCTATGAAATTACTCAGAGCGGAAAAGTAATAGAATATTTAGAATAATCAATTTCTACTTTTCTTAAAAATTAAGCTATAAAAAATTAATACTTTTTTCTTTACTAGAAAATAAATCATTTTCAGTAGTATCCGATAATCTTCGAATTTCCATAACTTTTGAAGATGCAAAATATTCGAAATCAAAATTAACAGCATCACCTGCGTTTCTATCAGGGATAGGCATGAGTCTAGCAGTAAGTGGTTTATCTAATCTTATGGATATAGTACAGAGATCTAGTAAGATATAAAATAGTTCTCGTTCAGTAATATTACCCGGCAAAGGAACGCAATCTAATCCAGTTCCGCAAATAGTTGCATACAGCAATAATGTATCTAAATTAAATTTATTTTCTGATAGGCTATTAGCTATTGTATAATCTTCAAGAACAGAAGGCATGAAACCTGAAAAACCAATAACTTTTTTCCTTTTAGGTATGGCGTTTTTTATCATTGCTACTCCAATGAGCGAACCAGGGGCTCCAAAATATTCGAAGTTCAGTTTTTCGAACGCAGTCCCTATACTTTTCTCTGCAGTAGGATATGGTGCCGGAGAAAAATCAATTCCGCTAAATTCAATACCATTCTTGGTGGCTACTTCCTCACAAATATTCACTAGAAAATCATAAATCTCGTTAAACCTTACCCCTAAGCGTTTATGTGCTTCTTCAAAACTATTGGCATTTTCAAAAACCCTTACGACTTCATCAGCCATTTCCAGAGCTAGACCGAATGAAGATTCTTCTTTTAAGTGATAAGCTGCTGGAAAGAAAGGGGTATCGGGAGCTACATTAGAACTTACGCAAAAATTTAAATTTTTAAAAGGATCTGGTTCAGATAATGTTTTAATTATTTTAGCGCTGGAACGAAGCGCAGAGAGATTAATCCCGTTTTCTTTTGACGCTACATGGACAGAAGAGAAGAATTTATCCCTTCGCTTTATGAAGTTAGGAACTTCGTTTAGTAGAAGTTTTTCATAAATACCGTATTTTTGAATTTGTTCGTCCGCTATGACCACACAAGAGGCAAAATAATCAAATTCGTACTTAGATATAATTCTTTCCAAAATTCCTAACTGTTCGTGTATTCTTGTTAAAGTATCGTTTAAATTCTTCGAGTAAAATTGCTGGTCGTAGGATAAAATCGGTTGGGAACACAACCTTTTGGTTTGAACTTCGATACCTATGTTGTTAAGTTTTTGAATGAGTTCGTTATTAAAAGAATAAAACCTTTGAAGTTTCTGTTCCATATAGTTCTCAAGTTCTTTATCTTCTGCTAGATACGGAACTTTTTGTCCTATTGTAATAGCCCGAACTTTCATTATAATTCGTTTAATTTTACTTTTCTTTTCTTCTTTTCTTCTATGGTGATTGAAGGTTTCGTGAATTCTCCCGGCTTTATTGGACCTAATTTTACGAGTTCAGATTTAAATTCTGATATTACTCGAGCAAATTTTTCGCCCTCACCGGCAGAGATACTTTCGATTTTAACGCGATTCCCTTTTATTCCAGCCTCACT
>JAUWDN010000183.1 GCA_030608765.1 Promethearchaeota archaeon | reverse complement strand
AGATGAATTAGGAGGTGCAGCGGGAGGGGTTGTTATTGCGTTGCAAACTTTGTTGAAAATTCTGCCACGATTGAGAGTTTTACCTCAATTTGCTAATTTAGAAATACCCGAAGAGAGAGATCTTACGTTAATCATTCAAGGATTTGGAGCTGTTGGAGCACATGCTTCACGTATACTAAAAGAAAGGATTTCTGAGGCTAAAGTAATAGGTATAAGTGATTTAGAAGGTTATTTACATAATGTAAATGGGCTTCCAATTGAAGAACTTTTCGGTTTGTGGAAAAACTTAGGCCTAGTTACTAATACATATTTTAAAGATAAGATTGCACCCGAGGGATATAAACACCCTGCCAAATTTTCTACAAACGCTAATAACTTACTTCTTGAGAACGCTTTCTGTATGATACCTGCTGCTCCAATATTTAATTATTTAGGTGTTCGCTATTCTGATAAAGCATCTATGTTGGTCGATCGAATGGGAAAATGGTCTGTAATTATTGAAGGGGCAAATACATACTCTCCAGATCCCAATAGAAAGGCTGCTAGAACCCGTATGGAACAAATAGTGTATGGCGAGAAAGGCGTGATGATCGCTAACGATTATTTAGTTAATTCGGGTGGAGTAATATTTGCTGCTCAAGAACATATTATCAAAACACCTGAAAATCTTCAAATACCGGACAAAGTGTTAGGAGATCGCGAAGCAGTAGAAAAATGGTTGAAGAACCACGAAGAAGACTTTGCTAAACTATCAAAACAACGCCTAATAGCCGGAGAGGAATATAGAGAAGATGTTATTCACCATAACATGATTGAGCTAGTTGATTTATTAGCGGCTAACCCAGACATGCTACCCTGTACAGCTGCTCAGCGTGTAAGCATCCAAAGACTTTCCGCAAAAGAAAGCCAACGAACTGCTAAGGATATAATGGTTTCGATTCCAACTATAGATATACATAGTAGCATACAAGAAGCTGCAAAGTTAATGATAGATAAAAATAGTGGTATAGTTGCCGTTCTATCAGAAGGTAAACTTATAGGAGTTGCAACTGATTGGGATATAACAGCAGCAGTTTCTTCTAATAGTTGTGATGTTAAACTTGATATAATTATGACTAAAGATGTTATTACAACCTCTCCGGATGATACTATGCTAGACATCGTACGTGAATTAGAACAATATCAAATTTCTGCTATGCCAGTTGTTAAGGATGGAAATGTTTTAGGAAAAGTAAGTTCAGATTTAATTACACAACGTTATGTCTTAAGTCTTCTACAAGATCACAGAATTTAGTGAATTTTTAAGATTTTATATAATGTATCTCTCTGTGCTGGGCGTTTTCCCGCAGCTTTAATAATTTCAATTATTTCCACTGGAGATAAGTACTCTCCAAATTCCGCTCCTGCACTTTTTGATATATTTTCTTCCATTAATGTCCCTGAAAAATCGTTTACTCCATAATTAAGAGAAACTTGAGCAAATTTTGGACCCAATTTAACCCAAGAACATTGAATATTATCAATGTAATTATTAAAAAATATTCTTGCTACTGAAAATAATTTTAAATCTGCCATTCCAAAACTTGGTTTTATAGGGAATTTTATTAACTTAGATAAAAGCGGTTTTTCGCTAACGAAGGGTAAAGGAACAAATTCGGTAAAACCGGATGTTTCTTTCTGAAGATTCCTTAGCACATCAAGATGTTCTATTCTATCATGTAAATCTTCAATGTGCCCATACATCATAGTTGAAGTTGTAGGAATGCCCAACTCATGGGCGGATTTTATCACATCAATCCATTGAGATGTCGTAATTTTATTTGGGCATATGACTCTTCTAATTTTTTCTACCAAAATTTCAGCAGCAGTCCCAGGCATAGAATCTAACCCGGCTTTTTTTAAATCCTTTAAGACATTTTTAATTGAAGTTTCGTATATTTTTGACATGTGAAATACTTCTTGGGGAGAAAAAGCATGGGTATGCATGTTTGAATCAATATCTTTTACTTTTTTCAGAATATCTAAGTAATAATCAAAACTAAGTTCTGGATTTATCCCTCCTTGGATACAAACCTCTGTGCATCCTATTTTTTTTGCGTCAATAACATCTTCTCTTATCTCTTCAAGAGTTTTTAAGAAACCCTCTTTATCTGTATTTGAAACGCTAAATGAGCAGAATTTACATCCTTGGTAACAAATATTTGTAAAATTAATATTACGATTAATGACAAAGGTCACGAGATTATTTTTCTTCTCAAAACAAATCTGATCAGCTACTTGCTGTAGAGCTGCAAAATCTTTACCTGTAAGTTTTAGAAGAATTAATGCTTCTTCTGGACTAATTTCGATTGAATCTTCAGCTTTTCTAAGAATCTTTTTTGTTTCTGACATTTTGATTAATATTATTTATCGCTTTTTTAATATTTTCTGAACAAAAACCCTTTTTATTAATGTATTTCTTATATATAGGAAGCCTTTCCCTAAGTTCAAATCCATTACTTTCGCATATCTTCTCTAAGAAATCAATTTTAGGCCAGGTATGGTTTGGGTTAATATAGTCTAAAGTAAAAGGAGAAATGCCCCCAAAATCATTAATCCCCATTTCTAAGGCTTCCTTCTCGTAATTTTGAATTAGATTAGGTGGAACTTGAATTGCAATCTCATTTCCAAATATCAATTTTGCAATCCCAGCAGTTTTGAGAGTTTCTTCAATGGTTATAGACTTTTTTGGACGATACTGTATCCCACTTTTTTCTGTAAAATTTTGTATAATTACTTCTTGGATATGACCATATTTATGATGGAGTTCTTTAATTAATAGAAGATCTTTAACTCGATCTTGAATGTTCTCCCCAATTCCTAATAATAACCCTGTTGTAAAGGGAATTCTCAATTTCCCTGCGTTTTTAATGTGGTTAATTCTATTTTCTGGTGTTTTGCCCGGCGAATTTTCATGAACGCCGCCAGAATTAGAAAGAGATTCGCATGTACTTTCAATCATTAATCCCATGCTAGCGTTAAATTCCTTTAAGCTTTGTAATTGAGCAAATGTGAGCACACCTATATTCGTATGAGGTAAAAGATTTACTTCTAATAATATTTCACTTAAATTTCTTACAAATTGGAAAAAATCAACATGATTTCTTTTTTCTAATTCTTTCTGAACTATTTTGAAATTATCAGGAGCTTCGCCAGACATTAATAAAGCTTCTGTACATCCACATCTTATAGCAGTCTGAATAAAATCGTTAATTTTATCCTCTTTAATTAACACAATATTGTGTTCCTTATTTTCTTTAGGTATGTTTTGGTTATAAAAGCAATATCCACATTGATTCTGACAATAATTTGAAAGGGAAAGAGTAAAGTTCTTGGAAAATGTGATTACTTTTTGTTCTTCTCTTGGTAATTCCGTTCTTATGCTTTCAATTTTTTCTTTTAACCTTTTAATTGTTAAATTTTTCAGTTCTTCTACTTTTTGTGAAAGATTCATCATTCTTCTTTTTTATAGTTAAGAGTTACATAGTTATTTCTACTACTCACATCAGATAAACGATATCTTGGGCTCTCAAGCATTTTTGCATAACCCTCTCCTTCCACTAAGCTCACAGCATCTTTACCCCCAACCATCCAAGGCGCAATTGAGATACTAATCTCATCTACTAAATTATTTTTAATAAAACTCCAATTTAAATTACCTCCACCTTCTAAAAGAATCCTTTTTATTCCCTTATCGTACAAGATGGGCATTAATTCAACTACATCAACTCTACGCCCTTTACCTGATTTTATAATTTCAACATTTTTAGATTCGAATTCCCTAATCTTATCGACAAGAGCATTTTCAGTCGTTACTATAATAGTGGGGTAAGTTTCAGGCCTATAAGTTACCACATTTGATTCAATTGGTATTGAAAGATTGCTATCTAATACAACACGATAATAACCTTTATGATCGTAGTATTTAATGTGTAGTTTTGGGTTATCTAAGATAATTGAACCTTTACCAACCATAATTGCATCCACTTCAGTTCGAAGTTTATGAACCGATTTCCAATCGTCTTCGTCTGAAATATCTGGGTCTCCAGTTTTAGAAGCAATTTTTCCATCAATTGT
>JAUWDN010000075.1 GCA_030608765.1 Promethearchaeota archaeon | reverse complement strand
ATTTTGCTTAATTGTTGAAATTTCTCCTTTATAACCTGATAATGTATCGTTATTATTTTTAATGTTAGTATCGATTTCGGCTTGTTTTTGTTGCTTACTTTCGATTTCGCCTTTTGCACCTTCAATTCGATTCTCTGTTTCTGTTTCACCTTTTGATTCCGATTCAATTAAAGAATCATACGTTTGACCTTCTTCAAGTGCCATTTGTAGATTTTCTAGCGTTTTTATCTCTTGAGAGATCTTCTCTATTGATTTAGTAGCTAGCTTTAAAGAAGTTTGATTTGATGATTGCTGTGTTTTAAGCTTAGTAATGCCTTCATTAATTAATTCTCTCTCTTTCTCTTTTTCAGAGATAGTTTTTTGAATATTTTCCATTACTAACGATTCTTGTTTTAGAATTTCATCTTGTCTCGTTATTTTTTCTTGTAATTCTTCTATAACTGTGTTAGATTCTTCTACTTTTGCTTCTAATTCATTTTCTTCTTTTCTTAATTTTTCAATCTTTAAAGCTATTAATTGAGCATTAAAGAGTTTGATCTGTTCGTCCAATTCCTTCCAAGCTAAAGCGTCATTTTTCTCCTTTTCAACTTTTTTTAATTGAGAGGAAACTTCTTTAAAAATCGCTTCAAATTGCCCAAGATCTCTTTCAGCTTTGTCTAACTCCTTCATGGTAGCATCTTTCATCTGGTCGTATTTCTGTAGTCCTATAAGTTCTTCAATAAATACTCTACGAGTTTCAGGATTCATGTGAGTTAACTCTACTATTTTTCCTTGAAGAACAAATTGATTGCTACCATCAGGATCTACATTTGCAGTTGCAAGAGCGTTAAGAATTTGTTGTCTAGTAGCTTTTTTGCCATTCATTTTATAGCCTCCGCCCCCGCCTCTTTGGATTGTCCTAGTAACTTCAAAAGTATCAGTTCCACCTGGAAAAACTTTTTCGGAATTATCGAAATACAAGGTAACTGAGGCTCTATTTGAAGGATTTTTACCTCGAGAACCAGCAAAAATCAGATCTTCAAGATTTTTAGCTCTCATGGTTTTTTTACTTAACCTACCTAAAGCAAACGTTAAAGCATCAATAATATTCGATTTACCAGCCCCATTAGGTCCAACGATACATGTAAACCCTGAAGAGAGTCTTAATGTCACTGTACGATCACCAAATGATTTAAATCCGGTCATCGAAATTTTTTTGATATGTGTCAAATTTTATATCGCCATTTCTTCATCCAATTATAAAATTAAAGAGTAATTTCATCTATTTATATACTTACTCGGCATTTAAAAAAATAAGGTTTTAGTTTTAAGTTTTTCATATATTCTTGAAAATTCTAAATCTGAAGAGCGTTGTCCCTGAACTTTTAAAAATTTTCGTGGTTATTAAAAATCGCATCCACAATGTGCTTTAGGTTTTGAGGATTAATCACCATAAAGTAAAAATTGTAATTTAATATGTTTTCGTTGAAAAATCTGAAGTCATTAAGGGGATTTTTTTTTGAAGCGTTCAATATTCCAATGTTTCTCAATGTTGTGATTAAATGTTTAAATTCGTCTATATTTTTTTCAAAATCAATGGATTCACAAGATATATAATATAGTTCTTTTAATTCGTCTATAGTTATATAAAAATTTGAATTTTTTAAAAAATAATTTGACAAATTATCCAAAAAAATTATAGTTAATAGTTCTGCTTCAGAAATATATGAAAGCATACTAAACTCATCTGTAATTTGAAGGGATTCAAACTGGTTTTGCAGTATTTCAAAGGTCTCAAGATGGCTCAATTCTACTTGCTTACTCAAAAATGGATAAAGATCTCTTAGGATTTCAATTCCTTTTCCGGGTACAGGAACATGATGCTCGAAAATTAAATCTGTTATAAATTCTATCAACTCTTTGTCTACTTCATACTTGAAAGTTAACGAGATTCTTTGTTTTATAATATCGTGTAGCTCTTTGTATGAGAAGTAATTTAATTTCTTTCTAATGTCAAATTCACTTAAGATATCTAAAGTGGAGGATTTTAAAACTTGATTTCCAGTAGAAACTAAGCTAATATTGGATTCTTTGCCATATTGAAGGAATTTCTTAAAAAATTCTGGTTTCAGATGCTCAATGTTATTAAAAACGAATAGGAGGTCGTTATCAGATTTTTTACAAGTCAATTTAAAGATATTCCATAAATCAGAGGTATTTGAATTTATAAGGCTCTTAAAATTAAAGTTAATATTCTGGTGAAATCCAATTTCAGTTAGTAAAGTAATAATAATTTCCTCTAAATTTTTATCTCTACAATCTACATAAGCCTTACGGATGTTTGATAGTTCGGGATTTAAGAGAGATAAATCTCTAATAACTTTATTTATTATTACTTTCTTCCCGATTCCCTGAATGCCTTGATATAATATATTTAAGCTAAAATTATCAGAAAATGAGTCTTTAAGAATTGAAAATAGCGATTTCTCTTCATTTTTTCGATATAATATTTGGGGTGGGATATAAAATTGATCAAACAATGCTCGAGGTCCAACAAAACTACTATTAGTCTTTGCTGCGGATATCATATTTACTTTTAGTTTTATTTTTTTACTATTATTTTAATTGTTACTATTTAAACCCCCCGAGAGGGGGAGGGATCATTGGATCTAAACTTTTTTATAAAACCAGTATGTATAACCGAATAAGAAAGAGATTATACTTTTAGAACCAAAATTAAGATATACGACAGCTAATCTCTTAGAAATTAATTTTTCTTACATTTATTTCACTTTTTTCTATAACTTCCTTGAATCGTAATTTTCTTAACTTTTTTGGGAACTCTAAATCAAGATTATCAAAAACATATCCGCTTGATTCAATTGGACCTTCAACAATCCTTAGTTTAGAAGGTGAAATAAAGTCTTTTTCAAACGATATAATTTTGCTATGTCCGGGAAATTTACTCTTTAACAACCTTCCATAGGTGTTGCAAGCTGCAACAGGAATTCTATTTTCAAGTGCTCTCGCTTTTAAATAAGATTCCCAATTTTCCATGCCTTCTGCTCTAATTTGTGTAGGAGAGAATAATATATCAGCCCCGTTTTCTGCTGCTAATCTAGGAGTTTCAAAAAAAGCCATATCGAAACAAATTAAAATTGCGAAATTGATTTTTTTAAAGGAAAACAAAAGCAATTCGTCCCCAGATTCGAAATTTTTTCGCTCATAAGAATATAAATGAATTTTATCCTGCCTACCTAGCTCTTCTCCATAGTTATCAAAGAAATAACTTGTAATTCGTGGTTTATTAGAACCTTGCCTTTTTTCCCAAATAGCGCCTGAGATTATACCTACATTATACTCTTTCGCTAGATTCTTGATGAAATTATAATTCTTTCCTCTTTCTTTTTGAATGTTCAGTTCCTTGCCATTCATTAAAGGGACCCATCTTTCGGGTAAACATATAAGATCACAAAAATCAAATTTAGTAAATAATTCCTTTATTATACCTTCTATTTCTAAATAACATTTATTATTCTCTTGGAAAACTTCTGGCTGAACACACGCAATTCGGACCATTAAACCTTACCAATATAAAATTTTTTGTTGATCTCATCAATAATGTCAAATAACTCATCCAATCTAGAGATTTCGTAATCAGGTTCATTTTCTTTTACAATATCTTCACCAGTTATACGATTATCGTATTTTCCGCCGCGATGTATGTATACACTATGAATTTCATTTAGTTTAGCAGGGATTATGTCTTTATGTAGGTTATCCCCAACATAAATGGTTTCGTGTCCCTTAACTTTAAATTTGTTTAAACAATACGAAAACAACTTTGGATTTGGTTTTCTAATACCGATTTCATCAGAGATAACAACTAAGTCAATTAAATCGTCGATACCTAGGCGTAAAATCTTTTCATATTGTTTTATAGGGATTCCATCTGTTATTATAGCTGTTTTAATTGAACTTTCTTTAAGCTTTTCTAAACATTTTTTAACATCATCGTATGGTTTTATGTGTTTTATTTTTTGAGCGTGGTAAGCCATTACAGCAGCTGCAACATATCTAACTTGTTCGTTAAAGGAAATAGAAATTTTTTCATATTGGTTTAAACGTCTAATAAAGTAGTCATAATGACGTGAAGAATTAGATCCATATTCTGTTACAATTTCTTGTATTAATATAAGGGCTTTTTGTCTCTCAATTTTTAACCCTAAACTAATCATGGCATCTATACCCTTAATTCTTGCTCTTTCAGAAAGACCCGTTGAATTATGGAGACAATCATCAAGATCAAATCCTACGAGTTTTATAGGGCACATAGTTAATTTAGGAAAAACCTTCTAGTTTCATTTAATTAAAATAAATTTATTTATTTTTATGAATATATAACCTTTAATATTAATTTATTCTAGGTAAAACTATTAAAAATTTAAAGAGAATTACAATCGAAAATTAAATGGAGATTAATTAATTGAAACCAATCGTAGCATTATCGTATTTCCATCGAAAAATAGGTCCGTTAGTGTTCTATTCCTATCCGGAAAGTATGTTAGATGAACAACTTTCTGCCAGAATAGCAAATATAATGGATCAAACGGTTAGTGAAGGATTCTTCACCCATTCGTTTGAAAAAAACAACTCAAATAATTATTATTTTGAAATCCATTCAGATTGGGCTCGTGGAAATAAAGAGATGCTAATGGTTTCCATAATTTTTGACCAACAAATTAATTCCGAAATTGAACAAAATGTTAATGATTTATGTACAGAATTTTTAGAGAAGTTATTATCAAATGAAGAGATTTATACGGCATTTTACATCAATGATATTAATAACTTTGAGGAACCCGATAAGGACCTTATCTATAAAAACAACTCGCTAATAAAACTGTGGGTAAAAGAACTATACTGGGCGGCACTTGAAGATACAAGAGAAAAAAGTGAAGAAGAGAAAATTGCTACTTTATTAAATAAAAAATACATATTTCTAACTCTAAAAAAATTATCGAAAGGTCCAATTGCTAAAGAAGGTTTAAGAGAATGGTATAACGATACTTTTCCTAAGTTAGATTTTAAAGAGCTAATTGATACGCTAGTTTCTAAACAATTTATATTTATTAATCAAATCGGAATCGTAGAGAAATATGTGCTCCTATTAAAAGAAGTAAATGCTGAAAGAATCCCCCCCGACAGTGTAATTGAATACATTGACGAAAATCCCGGCTTAATAGAACTCGAATTAATAGAGCTTTTCCTTCCCAAAGTTCAAGAATATTTTAGTATTTACGAGAATAAAAGTAAAGAAGAGTTAGAAGAAGATACATACACCCTATTTCAAATTGTATCTGACCCCAAAAAATACAACTTACTCTCAGAATTAAGAAGTGGACTGATTCCCAAAGATAAATTACCGAAATTAATCTCTAAGCGAGCTTTAGAGCATTTAAATTCTTCACTTTCTTTCCTAAAAAAGCATGATGTTATCGAAGAATTAAAATATAAAAACGAGCGTTATATCTTTTTAAAAACTAATATTCAAATAACCACGGCATTTCCTGAATATCTAAGAAAATCCTTACCGAAAGAATCAAAACCAGTTATAGCAAAAAAATATAAACCAAAAGGCGATTAGGAAGATATGAGCAAGGAAGATGAATCGCTTGAAGATTTAAAGTGTTTACTCGGAAATATGGGTGTGGATATTTTTTTTGCTATTGATAAAGGCGCAAAAGATTTTGAAACCATGAAAATATTCTCAGGACTACCCATGGCATGTATAAAAGGACGAGTTCCAGTGCTCTTGGAGCTAAAACTCATTGTAAAAAATGCAAAAGGCTATTTCTTAACTAATAAAGGTTTAAGTTTTAAGGAAAAAATCGAATCCGACTCTTAAATCGAATTTAGATTTCAGTTTGGGGCGACAACGTCATCGCTATGAGCAATAGCTCTTTCAATTGTCATAAGTTCATCATCAATCTAAATCATTATTTAATATATTTATTTTCCTTGAAAACTTCCTTTCATAATATCCTGGTTTTTTTAAACCACCACATTCAGCTATTATCTTCTCTAACCCACCCTTTTTCTTTATCCGATTTTTTAACACATTATAATCTTGGATGTTTAACTCATTTCTTTCTAGAAGATAATCTAAAATTTCTAAGGCATCTTCTTTTTCTGTACACCGCCTAATAAAATCAATTGCACTAGGATTAAGTAAGTCTTCGCAAAAATTAGTATCTTGACTTACTTTAGGTTCTTCTTTAGCTTGTTCTATTTCATAGTCAACACCCTCGATCTTTAGAGAACTCTTCTTTTCAGATAATTCGCGCATTAATTGAGG
>JAUWDN010000243.1 GCA_030608765.1 Promethearchaeota archaeon | reverse complement strand
GCGCTATTTTTAGTGTAACCAAAAGTGAAAGCTTGAGGGTTCATATCGTGGATTATTCCCATTCTAGGGGGTTTGATTTCTTGGATAGCAACAACCTTGTCTATAACATCCGCTAAATGAGGGTATTGGCGAGTAAAATCCTCGTATGGAATCCACTCGATTTTATACATCCAGTTAATAAATACAGGGCCTATACCATATTGAAATAAAACTATTAGAATCGTAAAAGCAATCATTAATAGCAATCCAAAAAGATTATTTGGTAAAAACCAGACTCCGATAGTAAAGACTACCGCATAGATAAGAGCAAACAAAAACATTATCGCAAGGGTAGATGCTAATTTTAATCCCATTTTTAATCACTCAAAGTTTAGCTAATACTTTTAAATTTTTGATAAATTTTCTATTTCTCAAATAAATTATGACTATGATATCCAAGCCGATCTTAATAAATAATTTTATCTATTAGAATTTGTAGTAATTTTGAATAGATATCGAAAAGCATAAAATAAATTACTTTTATTATTATTTCAACTAAATTTTTGAATGTAAATTAGGTGATTTGATAATAGATGCTAAGTTGAAGCGTTTATACGACGCAACAGACAATCTTATTAAACAGCAGTTTTATAAGAGTGGTAGCGACACTATCATAGGTAGGACACCTGAAGTTTCAATCAAAATTAAAAATTCGGGTAAAATCATCAAAAAGTACGAAAATCTATTTAACCAGAATATGCACTTCTTTTTAGAAGGCGACTACATGAAATTTTTTACACCTTTTAAGAAAATTAAGGGTGTGGATGAGAATCACTTAAGAGAAATATATCAAGATATTCAAATCAAATTAGCAGCAATGCACGGTACGGAATTTGATGATGTTATTATGTATACAATAGTAGTTAGTTCTTTGACTACAAGTATCCGGGATATACAATTTAATGAATCAGTACAAGAAATAATCGTAAGAGCGAGAAAAAAAGCGAGCCCTAAAAGTGTTAAGCAAATTCAAAAAGAATTAGAAAGATTATTTATGCGAAATGATGGGAACATCTCAATTTTATATAACATCTCTTATCTCAACGCTTTAGCGGAATCGTTTAATTTCATGAAAACTGCTCGAACATGTAAGATTCAAAGGAGTAAGTATATTAATCGTATTGTGGACTCAATACTTTTTTCTCTTAATTAATTTTCAATATAATAGGTGTTAACAAATTCTTATCACAGAATTTCATAAATTGTATAAGAAAGAAGGTTTAACTCAAGAGGTTATCAGGACCTTCCAAAATATAATTTATTCGTATTTTAAACAATATAGAAGAGATTTTCCTTTTAGGAATGAGATTAATCCTTATAATGTTATTATTTCTGAGATTATGTTACAACAGACTCAAACCAATAGAGTAGTCGAAAAATTCCAACAGTTTATCCAAAAGTTTCCTGATTTCCAATCTTTGGCAAGCGCACCCCTGAATGATGTGTTAAAAGTTTGGCAAGGCTTAGGCTATAATCGCAGAGCTGTGGCCCTAAAAAGGATAGCCGAAAGGGTAGTTAATGAATTCGATGGAGTATTACCCGCTGATATTGATATTTTAAAATCATTTCCTCAGATTGGTCACAATACAGCTTCATCGATAGTAGCCTTTGCTTTCAATATGCCCACCTTTTTTATTGAGGTAAATATTAGACGCGTTTATATCTATTACTTTTTTCCTGGCAAATCCTCTATCAAAGACAGTGTTATCATACCAATTGTAAGAATTACTTTAGATAGCTCTAATGTGCGAAAATGGTACTATGCTCTTACGGATTACGGGGTTATGTTAAAAAAAACTCACCCTGAATTGAATAAAAGGAGCGCTCATTACAGAAAGCAATCAAAATTTAAAGGATCAAGAAGAGAAATTAGAGGAAAAATTTTAAAACTCCTCATCGCAAGTAGTAGTTTAACTGAAGCTGAAATTTTCAAGGAATTAAAAATCAACTCTAAAAAACTAAAAGAAATTCTGAATCTGCTAATCAAAGAAGGATTTATTAAACAAGAGAAACATCAATTTTCAATCACTTAATTTCTTCAATCTAAAATAATTGGCTATTTTTTTTGCTATCTTTTGCTGTTTTCTCCAATCTCCGTAAGCCAATCCTTTTGAGCTTAATTCTGAGATTATCTTTCTAGTTTTTTCGTTAATTTCTTTCACAGTTTCATTTGCAAATACTGTAAGTGGTAAGGGCATGAAGGTATGTGTATGTATTTTCGCTCCCATATCTGACAATTCCTTCATAAAATTTATGGTAATATTTATATCTTCATCTGTTTCATTAGGTAAGTTAAAAATGAAATCCACATTTGCGATAAGTCCCGCCTTTATTGTTAACTTAACCGCATTATAAACATCTTCAACTGAATGGCCTCTATTACACGAATTTAGTATCCTTTGACTACCTGATTGAGCACCAATTACGATGTTGTCATTAGCGGCGTATTTTAAAACTAATCCTAATGTCTCTTCAGTTACATGCTCAGGTCTAACTTCAGAAGGAAATGTTCCAAAATATATCCTCCCTTCAGGCTCGATTATCTCTTTAATATCAATTAGTAGCTGTTCTAAAATGGGAAGATTAAGTGTTTTTCCGTCATGTGAACCATAAGAAAAGGCATTAGGAGATATAAACCTAATATCTGTTTTTTTGTATTCCTTCATAATCCTTATAGCATCACATATAGATTTGATACTTCTATGTCTTGGAACAGTTCCTAAAATATAAGGTGTTTGACAAAAATAGCATACATAAGGACAACCTCTAGTTATTTCAATAGCTCCATATTTAACGTGTTTACTTGGCAAAGGAGGAAATTTATCTAAATCGATCCATTTCCTCTTTTTAGTTAAGATTAGATTATTATCTTTGCCTAAGTAAGCAATTCCTTTAATATCATTAAAATTTTTATTATTCTTGAAATTACTAAGTATTTCTATTAAAGTTTCTTCACCCTCACACCTCACAACTAAATCAAAACCCATTTTAAGAGTTCCTTCTGGATCTCCAGTAGGATGTGGTCCACCTGCAATAAATAAAGCTTTATTCTTATATTTTTCTCGTAAAGATTTAACTAAATCACTAATCTCCCATAATTGAGTAGTAAAAAATGAGATACCTATTACGATTTTTTCATAAGATTCGCTAATTCTTTCTAAATCGTTATAGAGATTCTCATAACCACGAATAAAATAAATCTCAATATCATCTAGCTTGTGTTCCGTTTCTATAGCCGCTATTAATGCATTGAAGCTGTAGATATTTTGTTTTTGATAAAAAACTACAAATGCAATTTTTTCTCGCAAAGCTAACACATAAGAATATTTTACTTTTTGTTATTCTTAGAATATAGAATCTATCTTAAATTAAAATTATAATTCAAA
>JAUWDN010000002.1 GCA_030608765.1 Promethearchaeota archaeon | reverse complement strand
AGTTCCGTGTAGTGAAATTTCCGACCCCCATAACTTATCAATTCAATTAAAAGTTAACGGACAGACAAGACAATCTTCGAATACTAAGCATATGTTGTTTAAAATCCCTCAAATACTAGAATATTTGTCTAAATTCGTAACTTTGAAAAGAGGAGATATAATTGCCACAGGTACTCCAAGTGGAATAAGCCCGATACAACCAGGCGATATATTAGAAGCTTCTATTGAAAAAATAGGTACGATTAGACATGAAGTTATTTTAGAACAGTAATAATTTGTTTTCTAATATTTTATAGTAGTCTTGGGAGATTTACATTATAAAATCTCTATAATATGTATTTTTTTTTTATCAAAATTAACGATAATATTTTTCATTCAATCTACCTAATAATAATTATATGACAGAAGAAATATCTGAAGAAGTTAAGAAAGAGATATTTAGATTAGTTTCAACTCCCGGAGTAGAAATTGATGATATTCCTGATAGAGTGAATAAGATTTATGAGACGGAGTTAAATTATGAAGAAGTTATGAAAATATTATCTGATGAATATCTAAAACACAATCTCGATTACGGTAGACGCCTTTGTTGTAGGTTCTGAAAAGGCGTATTTTACTTGATTAATAAAAATAATTCTAAAAAAAACATATCCAAATTTAAATCCTTTAAGAGTTCCATGTTGGTGTAAATATAAGAGTAAACTCTTTCTTCATTAAAGTATTTTAAACACAAATTTTTACCTTTTACTTCTTTTAAAATTGAAACGGTTTCGCGAAGGATCGACTTCAAATATTTCGTGATTACTTCTTTTTCGCACTTTAACAAGTTAATATCAATAATGTTAAACCAAGATTCTTTAGAAAAAGTAATATTTTCCAATTCGGGTTGTAATTTGTACACTTCCTCTTTTCTAAATTTGTTGTAAACTTTTTGCATTCGATCTAAGATTAAGTGTTTTGATTTGTTGTACATTTTCTTCTCTAAAATATTTCTTAACAAGATAAAAATCTGCTGGAATACCCCTAAAATATCGAAAAAATCCGCTACTTGGCTTATCGATTCAACTTCCTCCCATTGACCGTAATAATCTTCAATAACTTTGAGAAAGGGTAAATAAACATTCATATTTCCATCCCAACTATGCTTCTTTTTTATCCATACGGGTTCGAACTCTTTTAAAAAAGCTTGTTTTATTACATTAAGACGCCCCATTAAAATTTCTGTTTTTACGCTTTTAACATCAGCAGCAACAAATAACAATTTAAATTTCGGTTCCAATATATAAATCCACCTTAATCCTCCCATTTCTATAGATTCCAGCGATTGGTGAAACTCTTCCACGGAGAAGTGGTGAAAAGCTGTTAGAAAACCAGAAACAATATCTTCGTCGGCATCTGTTTTCAAAAATGATTTATAAAGCAATTTAATTCCCGAATCACTATTTAATATCCAAATTATCATCTTACAACCTTACCCTTAAAGAGTTCTAAAATTGGAATAGATTTAGCTCTCAAATTATACTTTATATTTTCTCAATTAATAATATCATTAATAAGATAAATAAATTCAGATCAAAAAAAAATGATTTAAATTAATTAAATTTTTTAGGCGCACTTCATTTTTAACAATTACTAAGTTCAAAATTCGTTTTTGAAGGACTTAGAACGTAATAATAATACGGTTTCAATATAAAAAAGATATTGGAATGAATAAAGTCGAAAGATTTAGCGTTATTTTTATGTTTTTTGGCCTTTAAATCACTAATTTTGAATATACAATTTAAAATATAAATTTGAGACGAGGAAAATGAGTAAAACAACCAAGATAATCGTTAAGGCGCTCGTAACGGGCGGGTCAGCGAGTGGAGGACCCCCTATCGGTCCTGCTGTCGGTCCTACTGGCATTAATGGGAATTGAGTCAATTTCCTATGCAAACATTAAGGACGTAGTAGACGCCGTTAACGAAAAAACCATGCTTTTTAAGGGTTTGACCGTACCGGTAAGAATTGAGTGCGATCCTGAAACAAAGCAATTTGAGATTTTCGTAGAAACACCAAGTACAGCTTCACTACTTTTAAAAGAATTAGGAATTGAAAAGGGAAGCATAAATAGTTCCGAAACGAAATCTGGAGATTTGACTATTGAACAAGTAGTTAATGTTGCTAATGCAAAGAAAGATATTTTTTTAGCGAGAACGTTTAAAAATGCGGTAAAATCAGTGTTAGGAACTGCTTTATCGATAGGAGCAACCATTGAAGGTGAAGACCCTCGCTTAGTTCAAAAAAAGATTGACGACGGAGAATACGACGATAGAATAAAGGAGGAGACAGAATAAATGAAAATTGATGATAAACTATTAAAAAAATCTTTGGACGCAGCGATCGATTTTTCGGTAATAAAAAAGGAAGGATTTAAAGACAAAGTTAGGAAGTTCGACGAGTCAATTGATTTCATTATAAATCTAAAAGACATTAACCTAAATGATCCTAAGCAGAGGATTGACAAGGAAATATTACTGCCGAATAATATAATAACGAAAGATAAACCTAACATTTGCGTAATTGCCTCAGACGAAATACTTTTAGAAGCAAAAAATTTAGGGCTAGATACAATTGATAGCGATGGATTAGTCAAATTAAATAATGAAGAAAAAAAAGTTAAGAAAAAATTTGTAAAAAAATACGATTTCTTCATAGTTGAAGATAAAATGATGCCAAACGTTGCTCGATATTTAGCAAGATTCCTTGGACCATTAGGTAAGATGCCGAAACCTTTTCCAAGTGGATATGGTATTATTTCTAATCCAAATGATTTACAAGTAGCTATCGAAAGGTACTTAAAAATCATAAGAATTCAGTTAAAAAAACAACTACTCATTCAAGTTAAAATTGGGAAAAAGTCTATGGAGAAAGAAAAGGTTTTTGAAAACATGAAAGCTGTTGTCGAATATATTGCCGATCAAATGCCCCATAAATACAATAATATTAAATCTATGTTTTTAAAAACAACGATGGGACACCCCATAAAAATAGACGAACAATTTTTAAAGAGTATAGAGGTGTAAAAAGATGATCGGAAAACAACACATACCTCAATGGAAATTGGATGAAGTAAATCATTTAGTTGATTTGTTTAAAAGTTATAGTAATGTTGCTGTCATAGAAGTCGCAAAATTAAACGATAGACAAGTTCAAGAGATGCGAAAAATCTTAAGAGGAAAAGCAATAATTCGGATGTCAAAGAAGAGCTTACAGCTTAGAGCGGTAAATAAATATCGAGAGGAATCTAAAAAAGCTAATTTAGATGAATTTATAGAAAGAATCCCTGGCCAAGCTGCGTTTTGTTTCACCAACTTAGATGTATTTGAGCTAAAGAAAATTTTTACTCAAAGTGAATGGATGGTTCCTGCTAAACCAGGTGAGATAACATCTGTTGATATTTGGGTGCCTGCAGGCGATACTGGATTACCAACCGGACAAGTTATTAGCGAATTAAACATGACACTTCGACTTCCGACGAGGCTTCAAAATGATACAATTTGGATTAGAGAAGACACGCAAACACATAAAGCAGGAGATTTTGTTGATGTAAAACAAGCTGCAGTCCTAAAAAAGTTGGGAATTACCCCAATTGAATCGTTGATAAAAATTCATTACGCTTGGAGTAATGGTGAAATTATATCGGAAGATATACTTTATATGGATATGGATAAATTCAAACAAGATTTTACAAAAGCCTATAGAGAAGCACTTGGAATTCTGTTTGAAATGCCATTCTTTTCAGAGGATATGGCAGATAACTATATTCGAAAAGCTGCATCTGAAGCAAATTTATTAAACTTAATTATTTTTGGAGAAGGCGTTCAAGCTATTATTCCAGTAGAAACTAAAGTTGAAGAAAAAGAACCCGAAGAGGACGAAGAAGACGAAGAAGTTGGCATTGGAGGATTATTTGGATAAATAACTAAGATTTTTTTAAAAATTTCAATTAAAAATACAATTATAGTGATAAAAAACAAAAAAGAGGTTAAAAATTATGGAAAGTATTTACGCTGCCTTATTATTGCATAAAGCTGGAGGAAAAATTAACGAAACGAACATAGAAAAAGTATTAACTGCCGCAGGTGCTAAAGTTGATAAAGATCAAATCGTTAAATTAATTGCTGGATTGAAAGAAACAGATATTGAGGACCTAATCAAATCTGCTAGCTCAATGCCCGTTGTTGCTGCTCCAGCTGAGGGAGTTAGTAAGAAAAAAGAAAAAAAGAAGAAGAAAGAAGAAGAACCCGAAGAAGAGGAACCAACTGGTATTGGAAGTCTCTTTTAAATACGGAGAATCAACAAAATATAGCACAAAATTGAACAAGAATATTGTGAAAATTATTTAATATTTTTTTAATTTATTTTTTTCTATCATTTTTATTTTTGGATGATTAAGATTTACAAAGAAATCAGAAATCTACATAAATAAACTGAATAAATCAAAAAGTTTTTTTTAAATTCTATTTTTTTAAAGTTAACTTTCTCAATTGAGAACTTTTTAATTTAACATAAATAGATAACACTCGTTAAAGTTTTTGAACTGATATACCATGGCTGGAAAATTCATCAAGTTCTTCTCTCCGTTCGTACGGATAATGCCAGAAATTAAGCAACCGCAAAGAGAAGTACAATTCAAAGAAAAATTACTGTGGACCGTGGTAGTATTAATAATCTATTTAATAATGTCAAACATTCCACTTTACGGAGTGACTTCTGCAGATACGGCAGATTATTACTATTGGCTGAGAGTTATATTAGCAAGTCAGAAAGGAACGCTAACAGAACTAGGAATCGGTCCAATAGTAACCTCAGGATTGATAATGCAATTACTTCTCGGCTCTAAAATTATAAAAATTGATATGAGCGACCCTTACGACAGATCTATGTTTAGTGGTTCCCAAAAAGTTTTCGCAATGTTTTTAACCGTCCTTAACATTTTAGCGTATTTGGCCGGAGGAGCTTTTGGAGATTTAACTATCGCAAATGCGACGTTTGTATTTTTACAATTACTCTTTTCGGGAGTCGTTATTATCTTACTTGACGAAATTTTACAAAAGGGCTGGGGAATTGGAAGCGGAGTATCGTTATTTATCGCTACTGGCGTAGCAGGACAAATTTTTTGGAACTTATTTAGTTTTGTTGAAGCAGGTGGAAATCAAGGCGCAAGAGGAATTGTTATTGCTTTCTTTCAATCTTTAACGAATCCTGATATAGATACAGCGACATTATTTTTTAGACCTGATAGATTACCTTCACTTTTTGGAGGAATTACCACTTTAGCGATATTTTTAATCATTATTTGGTTTGAATCTACGAAGATCGAAATTCCGCTTGCGTACAAGGGCTATCGAGGTTTTAAGGGGAAGTATCCTATGAAGTTGCTGTACGTTTCGAATATTCCCGTTATTCTAGTAAACGCGCTGTACGCCAATTTTCTGTTTTTTGGGCAAATTATTGCGGGTCCTTCTTCAAATTTTAGAAATGATGATACTAAATGGTTTCTTGATTTAATTGGTCAATTTAAGACAGGGACATCAGGAGTAGCAACTGGAAGTTATTTAGTTCCAACAGGGGGTTTGCTTTATTACCTTACTCCCCCTCAAGGATTAGAAGAATTAATAGCAGATCCATTGAGAGCCATAATATATCTCGCCTTCTTTATATTTCTTTGTGTGATGCTCGGCCGTGTCTGGGTCGACGTTTCAGGGCTTGCGCCAAAAGATATAGCCCAGCAAATTATTGATTCCGGGATGCAGATTCCGGGGTTTAGAAGTTCGGATAAAATTATTGAGAGGATTTTGAAGCGATACATCCCGACTTTGATTATTCTGAACGGCTTTATAATCGCAATAATGAGTTTCTTCGCCGATTCTCTAGGTGCATTGACTTCAGGTACGGGGTTATTGATAGCTATAGGGATCGTGCATCAGTACAGCGAGAGTTTGGCTAAAGAGATGGCTGCGATGCAGTATCCGGGCATGCGTTCGTTATTGGGCATGGATTAATTTCAAACCTTAATCTTTTATTATTAGAGATTTTAATCTGAAAAGTTTAATAAATTATCAAGATTATTTCATTATAATTATGCTTCTAATAATATTTCAAGATTTTTTAGATTTGATTAGCTATCCTCCGGGATCCATGATATTTATAATGCTATTGGCTACAACAACAGCACTGATTAGTACTGGTCTTACCAAATGGTTAGTTGATACAAATGAGATAAATAGAAAACAAGTTATAAAAAAAGCTCACGACGAGGAAAAAGCAAAGATTATTGATATTGCTGAAACTGACCCAGAAAGGTATAGAAAGTTAAGAAAGCGTTGGGAACGGTTAGATAGTATGATCAAAACTTCGCAACAAAAAATGTCGTTAAAGCGTATGTTACCTAGTTGTATAACTTTCCTTCCAATGATAATTATCTTTTCTGTGGTAAGAGGTCTTTACGATCCATCAAATCCAGTCGCGTTATCACCAATGAACGCAAACGATGTACCATTTATAGGAGATATGATGGCTGCTTATACGATTAATGATCCGGCAGCATGGACTGCTCTTGTATATGGATTTGTTACGGCTGTTGGAAAAAGCGCAGGTTGGATAAACTTTACTGCTTGGTATTTTATCTGTAGTTTTGGAATAAACACCCTTATTCAAAGATTGTTAAAATTACAAACGCAAGCACAAGGAGGGATGGAACAGATGATGGGTGGCAGTAAGGCTAAAGGCTTAGAATTTCCAGATATTTAACTTCTATTTTATTTACCATAATTAAAACGCAGATAGAGGGATTCGAACCCTCGGGTGCTTTCGCACACTGGCTTTCTGGGTAATGTTACCACTCCAAGCCAGCGCCGTACCGCTTGGCTATATCTGCAAAAAAAATAGTGCTAACGACGCTTTTTGGCGGCGTTCAGCCATTGTTCCAAAATCTTTTCTTTATGATTAATTTATTATTTTGTAGGAATGGGAACTGTTTCTTTTAATTTCTTTTCTAGGTTAGCTTTTTTAATTGCAGCTTCAATGTCGCTATGTGAGGCTCCTTTTTTGATTTCAATTGTTTCGGTTATAGGTTCAAGGTGCCTATAATTAGCCCTTCTTCTTCTAACATTCAATCCATCAATTAAAATATAATTTTTATCGATGATATCAACTACAACGCAATACTTTCCAGCTTCCCTTCCTGTTGTTTTAACGCAAACGCGTCCTATATCATATACGCTCATTTAATTCGTCACCAAATTAATTTTTTTAGCTTCCTCTTCTCTGAATTTTTTAGTTTTCAGAAAAGATAAACTATTATTTGTAAATTTAGAAATAATTTTACTAATAAATTTTTTACGCTTTTTGTTAGAAATCGTTTGGTTTTATTCTTTCCAATTCTTTAAGGATTATTTGCATCACTTCTTCGACTGACAAACTTTCTGTGTCAATAATTAAATCGAAGAAATTATGAATAAAGTCGTTATCACTTAAATCAATGTTATAGAGTTTATTAAAGCGTTTTAACTCAGATTCTTCCCTTAAAGTCGTTTCCTTTAATTTTGCATCGTAGGAGCTCTGATCTCTGGCTGTCATTCTTTTTACGCGAATTTTCAAAGGGCAAGTTAAGTGTATCTTGAAATCTGCAATGGATTTTAGCAAATGTCCACTTAATTGACTATCAATAATAATGCTGCCCTTTTTTGCCATTTCCACCACTTTTTTATCCAAACTTTTATCGATCTCTGGATTCTTCTCAACATAGTTAGTATACTCCTCCAAGGTCATACCGTTTTCTTCTGCTAAATCTCGAAACGCTTGGCCCGTTGAATAATAGAGTATTTCAAGGTTTTCTGCTAATAATTTGGCAATTGTAGATTTACCTGTTCCGTGTAATCCAGATATAGCAATTATCATTTTTCTTAATCACAAAACTGACTGAAACTATTATAAGAAATTAAACGGGAAAATATTTAATATTAATGAAATTTCCAGAGTGATTCATTCTGAAGGTTGCCAAACTGCTTCTTTGAGAAGAGTTTGTAAACAATGAGCACAATACCTTCCACTCTCGGGTCGATTTGCTCTCCTCGAAACGCGGTTTGTTTTTTTAGCTTTTGAAGGTCTTAATCGTGGTATAGCTTGTAGTGGTTTTTTGCAGATAGCACATTGAGCTTTACTGGGTTTTCTTCTCCAATAATGGGTAACATTTATGTTTCCTGGAGTTTTTAGCTTTTTACGTGCTTGAGCCTTAGATCTAAGTCCGGGTCTTGGCAATTCGATTACCTTCAGTATTTTAATTAGTTATATTCGATATTTTAACTGATAGGGTAAGGGATGAAAACTTAATTAATTTTATCATTTTTGCTAAATTTCAAGATTCAATTTCTCTTTAAATTCTTTAAACACTACATATAAATCGTCTGCTATTGAATCTCTATGTTTTTGATTTTTAACGATTTTTTCTCCGTTTTCTAAAAATACCTCGTAAATTTTTGTTAATTTTACTTTGCCTAATTCTAAACCAGGAAACCTATCAAAGTTTTTTTTCAAATTTTTAAAAAGGTCAAATATTATCTCGTTATTATCAAAAGTTTCTAATTTTAATGCATCCATTACGGTTATAAATGAGGAGGTAATTTCAGAACTGATCCTTGGAATTTCAAGAATAGATGAACTTGTTGTTTTCGAAAATTGGTTGGTCGAAAAATTAAGTAAGGAGATTTTATTAATAACATCGATAGCTTTGTAATAATTGTCAGTAATACTCATATTGGCTAATAATTTCGAAAGTTCTATATTATTCTTATTTAAAGATAAGTTAATCTTTAACAAATCGTTCATAGCACTTTTTATCGACCTTTGATAAAAGTTCTCTTTAAGATTACCAGTTTGATATTTTTGATCTAAATTAATTATTGTATTTACGATAGCAAAGAGTTCCGATTCAAGTTCTGATCTGATTTCAGAAGAGTTTTTTTTTTGATTTGTCATTATCTTGGTGCTACTAATAAAGTACTAAAATATAAATGTAGGGCGTAAAAAATAAAAAATTACAGCAAGAATTATCCCGATTGCTAAAGATGAGATGAACACTCGAAATGTGGACGAGTTGGATAATTCTCTTATAGCCAAGGAAATTAAAATAGGAACCCATATACATAGCGTTAGTGCTTCAATAAGATGAAGCACCGTCCACACTGGTGAAGTAAAATAGGGATCACTTAAAACAGTATCAGGAAATCCCATGCCTGAAATGGTAATGTTAGGAATTCCGATTAGAATTATTAAGATTTCAATTGCATAAATAAATAAATAAGGAGCAAAGGCACATAACATCATTTTATATTTCTTTGCTTGCTGTTGATGCAAAGTTCCTCCTTTATAGATGCTAAAAGGACTCATCTCAGCTTCGCTATACTTTTCTTTTTCTTCTCCTTCTTTTCCAAAACGAACTTCTAAACGTTCTGAAAAACCGACTGCAATATTTGCCCCTCTAGAAAAAATCCATATTAAAAATAACCCGAAAATCAAATAGAACACAAAACCAAATGCGAAAAAGGCTATGAAGGCAGCTAAATTAATAAAGAACCTATCGATGCTCAAGGGTGGTATGGTTTGGATATTAACGTGTGAAAATGAAGCTAAAAACCTGAGTCCGTACAAAAGCCCAATAAATAGCATTATTCTATACCCCGGAGCGTTTTTCCTCTTATGATTAATGTTCCAAAAAGCTCTATTTGGTTTGGTAAATAACCACAGGATTATAACGTACCAGCGAGCGGGAGAAGTGAAGTCCTCTTCAATACGCTTAAAAATAGAAATTTTTTCTATCCTTTCAATTCTTAGTCGTTTACCACAGAAGGCGCAAACGAACGAGTCAATAGAATTATCGTTCCCGCATCTAGGACATCTATTAGCTGCGATTGCTGACATAGTTGTTAAGCATGGTTTAAGTTTTTATATCTATCATATAATTATAATCATTTAAAAATTTCTTTAATGTAGGCTTTTAAATTTAAATAGAAAAATAGTTCTTGTTCTTCCACTGAAAAAATCCTAAATTTAAAAGTTCAGACAAGAGATCCTATTGAAAGGTAATTATACAGAAATCATCGTGCTTTAGAATCTTGTATTCTCTGTTTGTAAATAGTTTAATTAACTCTAAATTTGTACGCGTGTGATTTGTAATTTCAGATACCTTTATACTTGATGGTTTTTTAATGTAACCCATTAGAGGGATCAATTGATCACTAAGATATTTGTCAACAGGAATTTCATTTTGTAGATAATATATCATTTCTTGAGCTACATTATACCCTAATTTTTCTGAGGAGAGTTTTTTTTCCCCTAAAAAAGTACCAGTTGAAATTATTGCCCCTGTATCTGAATGGGCCCATAGTGATACTCCAACACCGGGGCTAATTGAATCTACCCATGTGTGTTTAATATCAGTGTTAATTTTTAAATCTTTTCTGATTTGCTGTTGGATTGACTTTTGAATTCTTAAGGCGATATCATCTCTATTACGCTTCATTTGATTTGTAATTGTTATTTCGCCTTGAATTAAATCGATGTTACCTAACTCTATTAAATTAATTGGTTTTATAATTCTTTTCGAAGGATAAATTACACATTTTAGTTGCGCCCCCCCTTTAGGATAAAAACCATGCTTCAGAATATCGATTTCAATTTTTAATCCTGATTTTTCGAACACTTTATAAGTAACTTCTTGAAGATAGTTAATGCTTGGTGCCCATTTACCAAATGTTCCACCACCCTTAAGTAAAATCTCAATTTTTTCGAATTTTTTAAATGCTAAGCTAGCTATCTGAATAGGCTGCAATAATAATCCAATACTTGCTGCTGTGCCTATATCTATCTGTATTCTATTTTTTATTTCATTTGTAGTATTTGGAGTTATAGATATCTCTTCAGAGCCCACCCCACAAGGGCTTAAAGAACTGCCAGATAATTTGGTTAACGCTTTTAACCCAAGAAGATGTTGTAACCTTAATCCTGGTTTTGATCGATTAGCACGGATGTTTTTTATTCTTATAGGTCGTTTAAATAAAACTGAATAAGCAGCACTAAGACGTAGGATAGCTCCGCCTCCTTCACCAAAAGATCCGTCGATCTTTAATAAATCACTTTCAATCAAGACAAATCTACTTCTTTATATAATGTTTTTATGCGTTCGATACCCTGGTAATCTTTTATTAAGTTTTCGACTTCCTTAGGTACTAAAACCGTCCAATTTCTATTTTCTCTGCTTATTAGTCTTCTAACATTTGACCCGTTATATTTTTTCTTGAAAATTTCTAATTTTTCACCAATATTAAATCCCTTAATTCGAAAGAGTTGTCGAACCCAATCACTATTAGAAAAAATTGTATCAAACTCTCCTACTATAGATATAGCATGGTCAACCCATTTATTTGCGTTAAAAATATCTGGAATTGGGAAAACCTCAAACCTATTGGGGTCAATATCTCTTTCATTAAAAGCAGAAGATATGAAATTTACTCTTTCTTCATAGCTAAAAGGATCGGATTTAATTTCAGATAGCTGAGAGCTACCTATTCCAATTTTGATTTTTCGATAGTTTTTTAATATCTTAGTAAGGATATAGATATGGCCATGATGTAACGGCTGAAATCTTCCAATAAATAGTGCTATATCCTTTTTTGAACTTTTTTTTCTATAATTTTTAAGATCTAGCCCAAATTTTGTTGTTAGATTCATATCGAGCAATTGAGTCCATATTTCTCTCGAATAATCAATTAATTTTTCATTCTTTAAGAGATTCATCAATTCAGATTTATCATAAAAACGACTTTCATTGATTTCTAATTCGTTCGGGTCGGGATTTAAATCTAAATTATACTTGACTAAACCTAAAAATACGTAAGCAATTTCAGTTGAGTTTTTATCTTCCTCTGTAATTAAATCGTAAAATAGTAGTTTTTCAATAGATTTTGGATGTATTCCAAACTCTTCTTCAAGTTCTCTTTTTGCTTCCTCCTTTATGTCTTTTAATTTTAAATCTCTTTTATATAGGACATGCCCCGAGGCGGAATCCGTATAATATTCTGGAAAACTCTTTTTAGTTTTACTTCTTTTTTGAACCAGATATAAGGTTTGTTTCTTAGGAGTAATAGAGACAATAAAAAATCGTGTTATGAGATGGCTGATTTTCTTTTCGTGTGCTTCCTTTCTTTTCATAGGAAAAATATATTTCTCGATCTGTCCAGAGTGCAAGAATCTTATGTTTTTATCTAAAATACAAGCTAAGATTTCTTCACTCATTTTGCTTTTTCCACTCATAACGCTATTGTTATAACATCTCCAACTCTTAAGTTTAAATCACCTGCGGCATTACCTTGATTTTTAGAGATCTCGAGGTAACCACTTGAGCCTACAAGAAATAAGAATGTATTAACTGTACCTTCTTCAAAAAAATTTACAAATTTACCACTAATTTCTGTTTTGTTCTTTAATTTAATCTTAAGGTTTACGCCTTCTTTTAATGGTATAGACCTTGCTTCAATATTTGTAGTGATATTTCCGAAATTATCTATATATTGAATAGTACATCTTATTTCTTTATCTGAAATCCTTTTATATTCAATTGGATACTGAATGATTTTGTTCAAATCGAATTCTATGCCGAAATTACTTAGATTAACACCATTAGCGAGATATGCTCCAACTGGAGCCATTATATCTCTTCCATGAAAAGTATTTGATACAGGGTCATTAAAATATTCTGCATTGGTAATATCAATACATTTTGAAATTTGAGCTATAGGAAAAACATTTAAAAAAATCCCATTATTGGGACCAACGAAATAATAATCATCTATTGTTTCGATACCTAATATCGCTCGAGAGCTACCTACTCCAGGATCCACTACAATAATAAAAACAGTTTCTTTTGGAAAATGGTTATATACGGTTTTTATAACATACGCAGCTTCTATAATTGAGAATGGAGAGATATTATGAGAAATATCTATAATATTAATTTCGGGATTAATTTTTAAAATTACTCCTTTTATACTAGAAATATAATGCTGCCCTTTAGTCCCAAAATCAGTTATTAATCCAATAATCCTTTTATGCATTTTTGCCATCTTAAAGAGACTTCATTAAAGAATTGTAAGAAATGATTGATTCTATAAATTAGAATGTGTTTATGTGTATTAATTTCTTACTTTTTATATTTTTCATCAACCTTATAGAATTCCTCAAGAGCTTTTGATTTCAATCTATATTCTTCTTCTTTATTAAAATCAACTAATTTCTTTGAAAGGTCACTGGCATTTTTATAAGAAATATAAGCAGAATGAAAATCTTCGTTCTTAAGAAAATTCCTTGCATCTTGAACATACTTGTCTCTTTTTTTCGAAATATTCGGAATATCTCCGGAAAATGCAGCTTTCTCTTTTAAAGATTCAGCGATATCAAGAACATATAATTCTTCAGCAATTTCCGCAGCTTTTTTGAATAATTTCGACGCTTTCTCGTACTCTAACGCCTTTAAAGCGGCATCGGCATTATTAAAATACTCTGAAATTTTTATATGTTCTCCTTCTTCAACTTTTTTTAATAAATCTTGTGCTATTTTTCTTTCTTCCTTCCCTCCACTCAACATAAATTTAGTTATCGCTATCATATTAGCTTTTAAAACATCCGGCTTAAGAGTATCAACTAACGGTTCCAAATGCTCTAAGTAGATATCTTTTAATAACGGTTCAAATTCTGTTGGTGGCATATTTAAAAGATTTAAACCTAAAACTTCAACTGCTTCTGCTCCTTCCTTTAAAGCTGATCTATACTTTTCTGGTTTATCGTTTTCGTTTAACAATAATCCTATAATTATTCCAGAAGCTTTTCGAGTTAATTTTCCTTTAAATTCATAAATATAAGAAAATATTTGACTTTCTTTTAATTTTAATAGGTTATATTCGTTCTTTGAATGATCCAAATTAAGTCTTAGAAATAAATCGTTAGTGATTTCAAAATCGGATTTAGATTTATTATAGTAACCTAATACTCTGTAATCGGCATCTAGAGGGATTAATATCACAAAACTTCCTTTTGGCAAATGTTATTCAATTCCTTATTTTGTTTATATGTAATGTTAAAGTTAGATCATAAAAAATAAGTTCTTTACGGTCCCTTACGGCTAATTATTCTGTTAGTTTCTTCTCTTATAGATTGAATAATGTTTAATAATTGGGCATAATAAAGGTTATTAGAAACAGCTTTAACAGCTTGTCTTATTGTTTCAATAGCCTTTTTTTCTTCTTCAGTAATGTTATCAATTGATTTTTTATCAGATAATTCTTTTATTTTCGCATTAAAATCATCAGAAATTGCTTGCATATTTTCACTAGATTTCATACGGAACTGTTTAAGCACTTCAACAATAAGTCGGATGTTTTCATTAACAGAAATCGTTTCTTCAGAAAATTTTTGCGACATATTTTGAATCGCAGTACTCATTTGAGTAATTTGAGCGATTGTTCCATCTAACGAGTTGGTAATTTGATTAATTTTGTTTATCATATTGTTCAATAAATTTTCGGCCATAATTTTACCACTTTTTTAGATCCCTATTATTTTATTCATATTATACTTTGTTTTGAGATTGATTTTTCATGTTTTTTACTGAGCTTATTGCTTCAGAAAGAAGGAGATTAACTGTATCTTGATTAAGTATCTCTCCTGATAGTTTTTCGAATTCTTCTAAGTTAGATACAAGAGCTGCTAGGTCGTTTAATCCTAACCCTTCTTGAAGCTTCATTAATTCTTCTTTTGTACTCTCTCCAATCTCTTTTAATACATCAATATGTTTACCCTTCGTCGTATCGATCTCAACAGAAAATTCCTTCAACTTTTCATTTAAATTAGAGATTTTCTGCTCGATATTTTGATTTAATCCGTCTAAGGAGGTTTTTAATCCTTGAATTGCTTGACCAAGCTGTGCAATTCGTCCGTAAATTGAATTCAGAAGATCTGTAAGCATTTCTGCCATGTCATACACCTATGTGATTTTTACGAAAAATATGAATGTTCCTTTTTATGATTTTAATTATAAATATAACAGATTACTCTAATAAAAAAATTTTTATGTTTTTATGCTTTTTGACTTAATAACATAGGTAAAATTAAAATAACACACATAAATAAAGCACAGGGCCATTAGCTCAGCTTTAAATGTGAAATTATCTCATTTACTGAAATGGTTAACAAGGTGTAATTGAAGCTTGGTCAACAAGCGCAGGTCTTATAAATGACCCGCAGTCAGACAAATAAAAGATAAAATTGACTGTGCCAGTAAACGCCTGAGATCCGGGGTTCAAATCCCCGATGGCCCATTTATATTATATAACCGCTACTCATAATTTTAGAAGAAAAATTTAAAAATTATTTATCTAGATTCGTAGAAACTAAATTGAGAACCCATTTTTTAATTTGCACTAGATTCTTAAGTAGGCCTGTAATAGAATTATCAGGAAACGGTTTTTCCTGATCGAATGTTTGTACGGTACTCATCCACTTATTTAATGCTAATTGAACCAAGCTTGCCCCCTCTGCTTCCATGAAAATTGGTACAACAGCAGCACTCTCCCGGGCATCTCCAATCGCAAAATAAACTTTTCGGTTAATATCTTTTAACACCACGAAATTTGTACATTCGTCTAATTTCCGTTCTACTAAAATTATTTTAAGGAGATCGCCTTTAAGCGCTGTGTCCTTCTCTGCAAAAAATGTTTTTCTTTTCTTCAATTTTGGGTGAATTTCGGTATTTAACTTATCCCCAGTGCTCCCTTCGGGGAAGTACTTTGTAATTCTCAAGGAATTCTCAAGAGCCTCAATATTTATAAACTTCTTAGTATTTGAGTAAAGAATCGCATGGGATCCGCTCTTATTTTCGGTAGGAACCAGTTTAATTAAAATACTTCTCGTTGCTACAGAATTACATGTATGATATGCTAATTCGAAAAGTTCTCGTTGGGTCAACTTGTCGTAGCTTTCCTCAATTTGCGTAAACGGCCATTGGGTGGATATTATGTCATTAAACTGCTTTAAAAGTTTATTCTCCAAAAGTAGATTCTCCTTTGATATTTATTATTATATAGTTCAACTTATTTTTATTTATTTTTATTTAGTCCAAAATAAATATCAAGGAATAGCTAAGAAACTTATCTTAAAGCAACTTGAGAGTAAGCTTTTTCGAATCTATCAACGGCTGAAATGATATCTTGGGACTTTGCTCCTATTGCAGCGTTTAAAACGATATAGGGTGTAGTATATTCGGCACAGCATGTTCCAAAAATACTTTCCTCAGGATTATATACCCTTGGACCAGTAACTCTTAAGTTATATAGTGCACCCCCTAGCGCAAATAATTGTTCTTTTCTTAAATTATTCAATGACATGGCAACAGCCACAGGGTTGAACACTTTTAAAATTCTCTCGTCAATTTTTTCGGCGGCTTTTTGCATCTTATCTTCTAGAAGTTTTCTATTTTTTTGTTGTTCTTCTAGCAGTTGTTGATATCCTTCAATCCCCAATGAAAGCATTGATATAAGAAAATTCACAACTGGTGTTGCAGAAGCACGACCAGCGTAGGCTTGACTAATTTTAGTTATAATATCCTCAGACGGTGATGCTATAATGGCTCCACCGACAGGAGTCAGAACATTTTTATCAGTTGATTGAATGACTGCATCTATTCTACCAGCGTCAATACCAATTCGGATTAACTTCATCCACTCGGGGCTTTGTACACCATAAGCATTAATGACAATATGTACCAAATCATGCTTTTTGGCAAATTTACTTATCTCTTTAATGTTATCATGTTCTCGAGGGGGGAAAAAACTTGTTAAAGATATAATAGCAAAACAATCGTTGTCCAAACTAGCTTCTATGTCTTCAATTGGGATTCTAACAGCATCCCCGAACTTTCGGCCTTTTACAACTTTCTTTTTAACACCTACCAAATCAAATGCTTTGATTAGAGCGTTGTGATCAATTTGCGGAACAAGAACGGTTCTTTTATTAAGCAGTTGATCGCGATTCCAGTCCGGTCTAAGAGCCCCTAAACATAAAGCTAAAGACATGCCAGTACATAAAGGAACGACAATTGCTTTTTTGATATTAGGTAAGCCGAATTTTTTAAGAAAATTAAGAGCTAAATAATTACTGAGCTCGTACATTATCGAACCTCCAGGAGCTTTAGGCTGTGGTGCTGTTAAAAAACCACTTCGTCCTATGCCATGGCAGAATCCAGCTGAAGTTTTTAATTGTAGACCGGATGCAATTCTTGCCTCACGCTCCCCTACTCGAGACGCCTTATCGTCTTTATCAGTATCCATATTAGAAAGAGTTTTTAGCAAGAACTCTATTTGATCGTCACTCCAAGCTTTTTGAGGTACATTTTTCTGCTCAAATAAATTCTGTAGAGGTTTTAAGAAATTATTGAAGACTAATTGCCCTCTATTTAGCATATTTGGCGGTATTGATGTACTCTTGAAATAATCAATAATTTTACTAAAGTCAACCACAAGTATCACCGAACTTTACTTAAAATTTAAATTTGGCGGCCCCCAGGGGGATTTTCTTGGAAAAAGCAAGCCTTCATCCATATCGAACCCCTATCCCTCCGCAGGATAACTGGGTTTCTTCACTTTTAACAGATATAAAATTTTTGAAGCCCAGCGTCTGGGACCACCCCGACCGCCGGGGGCCATAAAACTTATTTCTTTAATTTATTTTATTCGTTATTTTAATTGAATTTTTCGATTATTATTTAACTATTTGCTTTTATTATATTAATCT
>JAUWDN010000209.1 GCA_030608765.1 Promethearchaeota archaeon | reverse complement strand
AATTGGATATAAAGTACCTTCTACAATGACTAACATGTCATTCGTTTGGTCAGATAAATCTTTTAAGATTTGATAACCATGTGAACCTTCCTCACCGGCTTGTATAATTATGGATAGTATGCAAAGTGAACTTATTCCACGATTAATCTCAGTTTCTTGTTTTTCAACGTAATCTCGAAATTTACTTGAAGCGATTAAAGCCTTTGAGTCTAATTCTCTCACGCGTTTTATCATGTTTTTTAACTCCATTTATTTTATTTTTTTTATTGATTTTTTAAAATAGTATTTTATCAATACTGTTTCTTATATAGTATACACAAAACACTATATTTAAATGTTTTCATTTTTTATTATTTGTAAAATAAAAACTTTTTATGCTTCACTAATTCATATTTATCAGAATAACAATGGATTTATCTAATAATATAAAAAACAAACTTGAAAACCTTATATCTTTTTTAAAAACAAAAAATATATTAGTTGCATTTTCTGGTGGAGTTGATAGTAGTTTACTTGCTTTTCTTTCAAATAAATACGCAAAAGAAACGCTACTTGTAACTGAGAAGTCAATCCTTTATCCTGATGATGAAATTAAATTAACTAGCGAATATGCAAAAAAATACGGCATAACACACTTGATAGTCGAGCGTGATCCTTTAAAAGATGAAAATTTTAGGGTTAATCCTAAAAATCGGTGTTATATTTGTAAAACAGGTTTATATAAGGATATAATAAAAATCAAAGAAGAAAGGAATTTCGATTTAATATTAGATGGGTCAAATATAGACGATTTATCAGACTATAGACCAGGAATGCAAGCTTTAAAAGAATTAAATATTAGTACTCCTTATATAGATTTCAAGATTAACAAACAAGAGATTAGAGAGATATGCAAATACTTTAACTTAGAAGTGCAATCGAAACCTTCAATGGCGTGTTTTTCATCGCGTATACCCTACGATCAAGTTATCAACGAGGAAAAATTAGATATGATTAGAGCGGCTGAAAAATTCTTGAGAATCACATTCAATTTATCCCAATTACGAGTTAGACTACACGAAGGAAAACTAGCTCGAATTGAGCTGATGCCCGAAGACATTATGAAAGTTATGACTAATGAAAACATTGAAAAAATTAAAACTAAATTCAAACAATTAGGATTTTGCTACATTACGATTGATTTAGAAGGATTTAGGTCTGGATCACTAAACGAAGTTCTTATTTTTAAAGAAGAAGAATAAATTTATGCATTAACCTTGTTTTTAATGTAATCAATGATTTTTTGTCTTTTTTTCAATGCTTCTGTAGCTGCTTTTTCAATTTTTTTCTCCATTTCTAACTTCTTTTCAGGTGTTTCTTCTCCTATTTCTTGTTTAATCTTTGTGTAAGCAGATTCTCGAAATTGCGGGAGAATTGATCTTTTTTCTCCTCCTTCGTAAATAATAGATACTTGATTAGAATTGTCAACGTAACCTATTTCTGCGCATTTAATATTTATTGACGCCAAATCGCTTATAATTTGTTCCGATATACTGTCTGAGCAGTATATTAAAAGCGCATCTAGCGATACACCTAAGTAATCAACTCCCACTTTTTCTAATAACTCTAACACTGCTGGATTAACAAGATCTCGTACGCGATCTTCATAAATTGTTACACCTGATTTTGCTTCGTAATTTATTTCGTACAAATCTCCTCTAAGACCCCCGTTTGTAACATCACACATCGCCCTTATATCCACAAGATAATCCTTATTTAACAAAACATTACAAGCTTCTAGGAATTTAATATTCATCGTTTCGTTTACAACATTATGGTTCCCCGAATATATTGCCGTTGTGGTTATAGTTCCACCTCCAGCGCCCTCAGTCATTAATATTTTATCTCCTATTTTAATGTTACGCCTTGCTAATAACTTGTTTTGAGCAACTCCAACCGCACTAATACCACCTACTAATCTATTTCCAATAACCATATCGCCCCCTATCCTTAATGTAGAACCCGCAGTTATTGGCACCCCTGACAATTCGGCAACTGTAGAAATTCCTGCCATAAAGTCAAATAATTTCCCTACATCGGCATCGTCGGCTAAATGAATATCAATCATAATGGATATTGGTTCTGCTCCTTTCACGTACAAATCTCTTAAGCACGCACGAGTAACATGAAATCCGCATACAAAAGGAAAATCACTGAGTCGGCTATGAATTCCCTCCATTTTTGAGACAATTAGTATGTCATTCGTTCCATTTAAAATACTCACATCTGACAATTTAACAGCTCCAGCATCATCTAAGGATGTAGGAGATAAAAATGGTTGTTTTTTAGTTTCTGATAATTCCGCTATTAATTTATGTACAAAAAAATCCCCTGCACCTCGACATCCAACACCTTGTTTTCCCACAGTCACATTTGCTTTATTTACCTCTAACAAATCTTTAATAAACGGTTCTGATATTTTTGATATATCACTTCTTTTACATTCTGTTAATATGGCGCTTGCCAGTTTATACGCCGACTCTTTATTGATATCCTTAAAATCACTGTATTCTTGAACCAATCTGTTAAGAATCTCTTCTTCTTTTTTTTTCTGTTTTAATAATCTTCTTGTCAATCCTTCTAAATCGCTCAAAACTCTACACCTATTAGATACTTCTAAAATTAGATTGATATTAAATTTGAAATTTTATTTTTAAGAATGATAACAATAATTAGCAAAAAAATCTTTGTTCTTACAACAGTCTACTTAGAAAAAAAAACATTTTAAAACATTTGCACTATATTTTTCCATCATTGTCTGAATAATACAAAACCGCAATTACAAATAACAATATAGATAACTTTTATTGTCATTGTTAGTTTGCACTAATAGTACAAATTTAGAGCTTTAATTTTTTGTCTTTTAAAAAATTAAGTTAAAAACATAGCAGTATATAGTTAAAGATAAATTAAATTATTAAAATTTAAGATTTTGGCTTCAGATTTCATTAAATCAAAAACAACTATCGTTCTTTTGAGAGAAATTTTTTGACTAATTAACTAAAACTAAAAGGTTTAAATAAGCAGAATCTTTATTTTTAATTGGTAACAAAAATTTAAATCAAAATAAAATGCCATTCCAATCACGTCACTCTAGACATCCTAGACACCCTAGACATCGAAGAATAAGTCAAAGATTAGGAACTCGCCTCACAAAATGTCTAACTGAGTGCGAAAGCGGAGAGGAGGTTATCGTAGTAAGTGTAAATGCGGGATATAGAGCAAAAACGCGCCTTGCTAATTTAGGGATTGTACCAGGAGTAAAAGTGAAAAAAATGAAAAATGCTCCTTTTCGAGGACCTATAGAAATAAAAGTTAAAGGCTCTTCCTTAGTCCTTGGTAGAGGCTTAGCATCTAGAATAGTAGTAAGTCGTAACAGTTCTTGCACTTAGTAATAACATTATAAGATTAATTTGGATTAATTTTATAAAAATTTCTTAAGAGGAATTCATTAAAAGAAGATGGTAAGTTGTAAAAGATGTGTGGTCACATTCCAAATAATAAATTAGAAAACAATGGAATGTTTAAAGATACAATTAATATCGCTTTAGCAGGAAATCCAAACGTAGGAAAATCAGTTATTTTTAACCAACTTACAGGGTTAAGCCAAACCGTAGGAAATTGGCCCGGTAAAACAGTTGAAAGAATGGAAGGCCATCTTGATTTTTTAGGATATCGTTTTAATATCGTTGATTTACCGGGTATTTATTCTCTTTCTACCTACTCCTTAGAGGAAATAGTAAGTAGAGAATATATT
>JAUWDN010000099.1 GCA_030608765.1 Promethearchaeota archaeon | reverse complement strand
ATAGCTGCCAGATATTTCTATCTTCGGTAGGACAGACAAAACAGTAAAGAGGCGGCGCTCCTCTTTGTATATAAAGACTGTTCCATCGTTCAAGTATCAATTGATATGGATTAGCGTTCTGTGGACAATATAGATTGCAGGATAAACAGGTGTTGCATTTACTAAGAACATATTTCGACTTTTGACCTTTGATTAAATTATGAATCTCTTCTTTTGCTTCCTCCAAAGATAGTTCCAGAACGGGACACAAATGAAAACAAAGCCCACATAAATCACATAAATCTTCTCTAAATGCAGGAGTTCTCTTACTACTCATTATTTCTTAGTTACCTCGATCTTTTACTTTTAAAGTATTACTATGGTGCTATAATTAAAATGATGATATAAACAAGTATAAGATTTCCTAGTATAATTCCAACATCCTTCAGCGATGTTCTCCCTAATAGATCTATTCGAGGTTTCCTAAAAATATATAATATTCCAAAAGGAAAGAAGATTATAGGCAGAAATATGATAATTTGGGTAATTAATAAAGAAAATATTGTAATTACGAGCGATATTACTGACGCAATCCATATCACTAATTGAGACGCTTTAGGAGATAATTTTGACAACGAATCTCCATCGATTAACTCGTGTAACATCTGTCCAGTATACCCAACTGAAGCTATAGAGAGTAAAATTAGTAATTCAGATAATGTCAAATTAGGAAAAAAATATAGAGCTATATCACCGGCATTGATTTTTATCATCAACCAAGGTAATACTATGTGCGAGATTCCTAAAAAGATGTGGTTTATGATTACCAGCGATTTGAAGAGGCAGTAAATAATTACTAAAATAACAATGATTACTAAATAAATGCCTAAAATTGGATATATAATAATACTTTTCATAAAACAAAGGGTCCCTATTATGAAACTTGCTAATGAAATTGTTAGAATTTCTTTACGACCATAACCTTCTACTCTTTTGAGCGTTTCTTTTTCGTCTGGATCTTTCATATCTATAACATCGTTCAGGGTATTCCCAGTAATAGCATAAAAGGCAAATCCTGCCAATATCCATAAGTGAGAAATAACATCGTAATTATTTTGATAAATACTGAGTAAACAGGGTACAAGTACGCTAAAGAGATATTCAATTCTTAATAACCTAAATCCATTACTCATAGCAAGAATCACATTAAGATATATATAATGAATTAATAATTAACAATGTAAAAAAATTTAGGATTTTATTGAAACAATATTATATATCCTAATTTCCAACAAATTTCGGTTCCTTTTTTTCGTTTAGGGCGAATACACCTATCTTATAATCTTCAGACTCTGCTGATTTTATTTGTATTTGTCGTTCATTCTCTAGATGTTCTTCTAAAGGAGTACTAAGCGCGTCAAAGAATAGTTTCTTAGTCCTAGCATATGTTAATGTAGGACCCATAGCAAGTTTTTGTGCCCATTCCATAGAGACTTTCTCTAATTTTTCATGGGGCACGATTTCATTAACAAAACCAAGCTTTTTCATCTCCTCTGCTGTATAGGTATCTCCAAAAAATGCCATTTGTGTAGCTTGTTGCCATGGAAGCTGACGACTTAACAGAATAGTTCCTGCGAATCCAGGAATGAGTGCGAGCTTACAAAAAGATTGTCTAAATTTTGCTTTTTCTGATGCGATTATAAAATCGCAAGAGAGCGCAAGGTTCATTCCTGCTCCAACAGCCCAACCATTTACCGCTGCTATCACGGGTTTGGGATAGAGTCGCAATGTTAAAGCGATTTTGTAAAGATCTTGAGTTAAATCGTCCATAACTTGACCTGAAGTGCCGTTTTCAATACTAGATTTAAACTGTTTTATATCCCCACCTGCAGAAAAAGCCTTTCCAGAACCAGTTATTATTAAGCATCTAATGTCTCTATTATTTCTGATAGATTCTATAGCCTCTAAGAGCATCTTTCCCGTAATTTTGTTTAAAGGGTTAAAATTCTCTGGATTAGACAAAGTTATAAGTGCGATATTATCGTTTATTTCTAATTTAATTGCATTGTCCATAATTTATTTCCAATTATTTTCTTTTATTTAATAAATAAAAAGCTTTTAAAAATAACAATTTTGCATTATTATTAATCATTCACTAATCTAGAAAAAAAACATTCTAAGGGCTAGGCCTATCAAAATAATTGCCACAAAAAATTGTAAAAAAACTTTTGGCATCTTCTTAGAAAGCTTAGCACCTATTATCGCTCCTGAAATAGAACCAATAGCAATTAAAATCCCAATTAAGTAATCAATCTGACCTATTAAGCTTTTTATGATTGTGTTGTAAATTGCAGTAAAAAATATTATAGACGTTGAGATCGCTGTTGAATTGTGGATAGGAAAACTTAGAACTATGTTAAGCGTTGGTGTATTTATGATACCACCACCAATTCCTAGTAAATTTGCTACAAATCCCGCTAAAATGAAAAGCGGAATAGTTTTCTTAAAACTGATTTTATGCACTTCATCATTTAAGGAGAACTCATTATGGTTAACTTCTATTTTATCTGCTCCCTTTTTTGCCTTTTTAGCTTTATAAATCATATTGAATCCCGCAATTAGTAATGTTACCGCAAACAGAATTTTTAATACAGAACTATCGATAATAATAACTGAAAATAGAATAGTAGCTAAAATGCTTCCTATTATAGAAAAAGCACTAAAAAACAATGAAAGTTTAATTCTTGTTCTTTTCTGTCGTAAATAGGTGATAAACCCTGCTAAAGAAGAAAAAAGTATTATGAAAGTACTTGTATCTATTGCCGTATTAAAATCTGGTATAAAAAAGAGGATATCTATAATAGATACGAAGAAGACCCCGCCTCCAATTCCAGCAATTGTAGAAACCATACCGGATAATAGACCAAGTAAAATTAATAAAGAGACAAGATAGAAAGACAATTCCATAGGCGATAAAGTGGTATATTCATCATAAATCTTTTTAAAAATGAGAAAGAGAATTTCTTTCAGAAAATAGAAAGAAAAATCAATAATTATAATTATATTATAAAAAAGTTATTAGATTAGTAATATAAAATTTAAAGTTTAGTCAGTTATCATATATGCCCGAATCTAACGACGATAAACTAATTGTTGCACTTGTAGTATGTTCTCGTTGTGGAAACCCTTTCATGATAAAAAAAGGACAAAAAAAGACGGGGAATTTAATATGTGATAACTGTATTAAATTGGAACAGAGAAAAAAACAATTAGCAGACTCGGTAAAAGAATCTCAAAAAGAAATAGAAAACTCAATTAAAGGTTATAAATCATCGTTAAGAGTTGCAAAATCTCAACAAATAAAACAGATCTACTTTGAAAAAATCAAGAAAACATCAGATGTATTAAATAGATCCGTCGAGCTTCTTAAAAAAATTGAGGAAACAAAGGATGAAAAATATATTGAAGAATTTAAGAAACTCTTTGATAAAATGAAAGAAGATTACAAAGATAAATAAAGACAATCTCGATTGCGAAAAAACTAAGTCATTTTCATTATCTTTTTTGGAGAGAGCCGTAAAACTTTTTTAATCTTATCAATCCAAATCCTTACAATTAAATCTCCTTAATACGACAACTAACTTCTGGATTAAATGAAAAATCTTTATTATTCTAGTTTAATTAAGTATAACTAATATTTTAAGATAATATTTCGAATATAAATTAAGGATATCTGATAAAAAAATGCAACTCAAACAAATCTCTGTTTTCTTGCCTAATGAACCCGGGCAACTTGCTAATTTCTTCGAATTCCTAATGAAAAATAATATTTACATTAGATCTGTAACTGTTGCCGAAACAGAGGATTATGGACTAATATTACTATTAGTAGATCAATTTGATAAATGTATTGATCTTATAGAGGGAAAAGAATATTTACATTCAGTAACGGAAGTTGTAGCTGTTAAACTTACAGATAACATTGGTCAATTGTACGAAATTGCCAAAACACTCGGAAGTAATAAGGTTAACATCGAATACTTATATACATTCGCAGAAAAATCGTCAAATGGTAACATTATTGCTGTTCTAAGACTAGATGACAATGAGAATGGGATCAAAGTTCTAAACCAAAATGGGTTCAAAGTTGTTGAAGGTTTTAATTAGCTCTTAATAATTAGAGAAAAAAAAGGACAGGATAAATAGATATATTCTATTCTGATTCGTCTAAAATTTTTGTTTCCTCAATTTTCATTACTAGTTTATAAGAAAAATAACTTAGCATCTTTTTAATTGAAAGATACGCACCTAATTTAGGATAAATCAATTTTAAGAATAAACCAATTAAAACAACTACTATGACTATATAGAATAATGATTCTAAAGCATTCAGCCTTTTAAAAAACAGAAAATACAAGAGATTATGGGCGATATAAATTGTTAAGGAGTAGTAAGAAAAGTAAAATATGAATTTATAGTTTTTTTTGGTCTTAAATATTTCGTATTCTTCAAGGAGAATTAAAACAGAGAACAAAATAAGACTAATTCCAATAGTAGAGATTATTCCGTAAAAAGTAGGCAAATTTAAGAAGAGGAACGAATTTGCTAAAAAAATAAAAGCTACTAGAATTCCTCCGATTACGATTGAGGGTAAAATTAACCTCCTTTTCAAGAGAGCTAACCTATTCTTTTTTCCTTCCTGATAATAAATTTCGTAGATTACATCACCCAGCACTGTTCCAAATAAAAAAACAGCGAAGGACGATAAAATTGGATGCAAGCCTATAGGATAATATAAAAGATGATAGAAGAATCCAAATAAATTAGCTTGTCCTTTGAAATCTTGTAAGAAAGTTAAGATCATATAATTCAATACCAAGAATACTACTCCAAGGAAAAATCTCGTCTTTTTGGAAGTGTTTAATAATGGAGTTATCATAATTAATGAAATCGCTAATGCAAATAAAAAAAACCAACTCCAAATTTCAGAGGGTCTTGATGTAGAAATTGCCACAACGCTATTATAAAGTAGGGCTATAACTAGTAAAAAAACCCCCCTCACAACAAATTCTCTCTTAATTTTTTGATTGTTGATAATTTCTGATGATTTTTCTCTTAATCCTCCTGTTCTGTAAAATAAATATCTACTAATTCCAGAAATAAACTGATAACTAACCCAAAAACCATATTGTGTAACTAAAAGTGGAACGAAAATAAACGATTTAGAAACTCCAGATAACCACCATTCACTTAAATGCATCCATAACATAGCGATAACTGCGATTCCACGAAAGTTATCAATACTTTTTAATCGTACCATATTTTACATTTGAGAAAATTTTAAAGTAATAAAATTAAAAATACTTATTATTTAGACATTTTGATATTAAAAAGTTAGTTTTCTATTGACTTTGCTTTACGCTTTAAAAATTTCTTTCGACTAATTAATAATTTTATTGCGTAAGCAGCTTCGTGTGGTGTGAAGAAAATGGGAACCTTTTCTTTTTTAGCTAATTCCTTTAGCTCTTCAAAACCTTCGCTAAAAAGGAATAACGGAATCAAAGGTTTTTTTCTTCCTGTTTCATTCCAAGCTCGGATTAGTCCACGAAAATGTTCGTCAGACTTCATCCCTAGAAACGGAGGTATTACGACACTCCCTACAACGATGTCAATTCCCGGATCTTCAAACATTTCTCTAGCAACATTGTAATATTGTTGTTCT
>JAUWDN010000300.1 GCA_030608765.1 Promethearchaeota archaeon | reverse complement strand
TTACTATTCATGCAGCAGCAACTGATGATAACGATAATTTAATTAACGAGGAACGGATAAAAATGATGAAAAACACAGCTTTTTTAATAAATATGGCTAAAGGAAGCATAGTAGATTATGGTTATTTATATGAAGCTTTAAAAAATAGAATAATTGCTGGAGCGGCTTTAGATGTATTTCCCTTAGAACCGCTCGATGAAGACAATGAGTTTTTAGAATTAGATAATGTTATAGTATTGCCCCATATTGCGGGAAATACAACTGAAGTAATTCACAGACAATCCAAAATGCTTCTAGAGGATATCATCACTTGGTTAGGCAAAGGGATTCCTTCTCATGTCTTAAACCCCGAAGTTTTTGAAGGATTTAAGGAAAAAAAGGAGCTAATAGATAAACCAATCAATAAATTTAAAGAAGAAATAGTAGAAATTTGTAAAAAACTATTAAGCGATGGCCATGTTATTGGATCAGCAGGAAATGTGAGTGTGAGAGTTAAAAATGGAGAAGAAGAAATCGTTTTAATCACCCCTAGTAATGTTAACTACAAAGATATGGAACCAAAGGATATTTTAATTATTGATCTTAAGGGCAAAGTAATCGAGGGAGAAAGAAATCCCTCAGTAGAAAAACACCTACACTTAGGAATATACAAAGAACGAGAAGACGTTAATGCGATTATTCACTCACACGGAATGTACTCAACAATACTCAGTACTCTGAATTTGTCGTTACCTCCAATTATGGAAGAACTTGTGCCCTATTTAGGTGGAGAGGTTTTATGTTCGGATTATGGTGAGGCTGGAAGTGAAGAATTAGCCGATAATGTAAGGGCAAGTTTAGAAGATAGAAGCGCAGTAATCCTTGCCAACCATGGGAGTTTATGTTGTGGAAGCCATTTAGAAGGAGCTTACACCGTACTACAATATTTAGAGAGAGGATCAAAGACATACTATCTTGCTAAATTAATTAAGGAGCCAAATCTATTACCTGAAGATACAATAGATTATGAAATGGATATCTTTGACCTATTTAAGGATTCCAAGAAAATTTAGTATGAGATATAAATAGAATTATAGCATTATTTTTTAAGAAGGATGTGATTTATATGGTAGGTTACGATAAAGAATTATCCTTAGCAGTTGATTTAGTTAAACAGGCTTCAAAAATTACAGAATGGTTTAGATCTAAAAATTATTTGTCTTTTATAAAAAAGGACGATTCTCCAGTTACTTTAGCGGATTTTGCTTCTCAAATTTTTATAATATCTCAAATTAAGAAATATTTTCCAGAAGATCAAATCATCGCCGAAGAGGAAAGTAGCGTTTTTATAGACTCAGATGCTGAAAACATAATTAAAAGATGTTATAACTCATTAAATATAACTTTTGAAGAAAATCTGAAAGAAGTTCTAAACTATCGTGGTTCTAGTTCTAAACGCCAATGGACAGTAGATCCAATTGATGGTACTAAAGGTTTCCAAAAGGGTTTAGCATACGCTATTGGAATGGGATTTATGATTCAAGCCGAACCAACAATATGTGCTATAGGTGTGCCTAATTATAAAAATACAAGCTTAACTATCTTTTCAGCAGAAAAAAACCATGGGGCTAATGTATCGCATGGAGACCAAAACTTTGCTAAGATAAGTGTAAGTAATAAAAAAGAGATTAAGAAATTTCGAATATGTCATTCTTTACACTATAATCAACCTTGGGTGCTGGATTTTGCCCGGTCACTCGGTATAACAAATTTTATTCCATTAGACAGCATGGCAAAACTATGTATGGTTGCTGATGGTTCTTCTGAAATATATATTAAACCAATGAATATGCAACGCTCATTTACATGGGACTTTTTGCCAGGTGAATTGTTGGTTAAAGAAGCTGGAGGAATGATCACAGATATAAGAGGCAATCCAATTCAATATGTAAACGATAAGTGTAAGATTACCGCGCCTGGCCTAATTGCCTCAAATGGGATTAGGCACGAGGAATTATTAGATGCTCTAAAATCGAATGAAATTCTCAAAACTAATTAAACAATGTGAGCTATACTTCTAAATAATTAATCAATGTAGTTTGTGCTACACTTGGAGCTTTTTCTAAATTTGATAGTCTTATTCCAACAAGTCTAACTTTCTTATTCTCTGTAAAAAACGGTTTCAATAACTCAACAATTACTTTTAATACCTGATTCTTATCTTGAACATGATGAGTAAAGGATTTTGAACGAGTGTATGTTATAAATCCCTCCAGTCTTATTTTAAGAGTTACTGTCTTATAATATATCTTATTTTTAATTACATTCTTATGAATTCTATCATTTATTTCTTCAAGTTTAGATAAGATTACGTTAAGATCGTCGGTATTCTCATAAAAAGTTCGTTCCTTACTAATAGATTTTCTATCACCGTGAAATTCTTTTACTTCTCTCTTGTCAAAGCCGTTCGCGACATTCCACACCCATTCTCCGTTTTTTCCAAACAACTGAACCATTTTAGGAAGTGTAAGATTAATAATGTCACCAATAGTTTTAATCCCTTTTTTGTTATAATATAGTTTGGATTTGGATCCAATTCCGGGAATTCGGGTAATATCTAAATTTTTCAAAAAAATTTTTATTTGATGTGGTTCGACAATAGTAATTCCGTTAGGTTTATTACAATCAGAAGCTATTTTTGCTATGGATTTAGTTGGAGCACACCCT
>JAUWDN010000214.1 GCA_030608765.1 Promethearchaeota archaeon | reverse complement strand
CATATTAGGAATATCATTTAATGTTTTTTCCCAGAAAGGAAAGTATTCTATAACTGAAAATGATTCGAAAATTTCTGAGTTTCTAAACTTGACTAAAGCAGCTTTAGTGTTTGCTCCTCCAATATCGAGTCCTAATATATTTATGACTTCCATAATTATAGTTTAAGCAATTTGAAAATTCTAAGAATATAAAATAATGAAATTTTAAAGGTTTATTGCGTTTTCTTTCTTCTTTTTCTAGTTTCTTGAATTTCAATATCTTTGTATACAAATCCTAGTTGGTCAACTTTTAGATTACTAAAATCAATCTTAAATTCTTCCATAATTAATTTTCTCCGTTTAAACATATAAAAATTTCTAGTTAGACTAATCTTGTAAAATGATAAACATAGTTTGTATTTGATAAAAATTAATATTCTAAGAGTGATTAAAAAGTTTTATATTCATTCACTACCACTATAGCGTTTCGTTAAAAGATCTCTTAACGATTCTAAATTTTCTCCAGATAAGGCGTTGGTCAAAAAATAGTCCTTTTCAGTTATATTTAATTTATCTCTAAGATATCTGATTTCTTCTGGGCTGGCTAAATCCATCTTATTAAATATTATAACTATCTGGATTTCTCTTTCCTTTGTAAAATTATTCTTAACTTCATAAAAGAGATCCAGCTGTGAATCAATTGAGTAGCCACATGCGGGAGTGGGATCAAACATAAAGAATATTAAATCTGAGATTAATCGTAATGCTAGGATTGCTTGTAATTCAATATTGTTCCTTTTAGACATAGGGCGATCTAAAATTCCTGGCGTGTCTAAAATTTGTAACTTGATTTTATCAAATCGTTTTTCGATATCAAAATGACCCATTATCAGCTTTTTGGTTGTAAATGGGTATTCTTGAACTTCAATTTTTTTATTGGTTGAAATTTCTTTTACAAAGCTACTTTTACCTACATTTGGATATCCTGCTACTACAATACAATGCAGGGTGTCATCAATTGATGGAATTTCTTTTAATCTCCCTCTAACACTATTTAAATACTCGAGGTTTTTATTCTGTTTTCTTATTATTGAAGAAATTCTTCCAAATGCAGACCTTCTTATTCGATCAGCGTCTCTTGGAGCCTCAATCTGGCTTAGTTGTTTTGAAGATTCTCTTTCTATTTTACTTAGTATTGGTAAGATTCCGTTAAGCTTACCAAGAGTTAGCCTTAGTTCGTCAATATCTACCAACAATGAGGCAAGTTCTTTATAAAAATCTGGTAGAGCGTCAATTATTGGTACTTTCTTAATGATTGTTAAAATTCTTTCTACTAATTCCTTGATAGCTACTTTAATTCTTTTGAATTCCTTTTTTTTTGCCTTTAATAGAATAGGAGCGTTCTTTGAGACCTGAGCGCTACTTTTCATAGCTCTACTGAACGCTATATCTAAAAGTTCTTTAGAACTGTGAACGTGAGAAAAAGACAAAAATGGATTCTTCATGCAATATCAAAATTATTTTAATTAGTTATAAAAAAGAAGCGTAAAATATTACAATTTCGCTTTTAAATCCAAAATCTTCTGTTCCACGACAGAAATTTCCTCAGACAAATCAATGGTATCTTTAGGAATAGAATTATACAACGAAAGGATATACTGGTACCTTGCTAAAACTCTAGAGAATTTGTTCATACTTTCTTCTTTATCTGCTTTAGCACGAACTAATTTCACCTTCTCTAACTTACTTTTTATTTCGGGAGGTACTGCTCTTTGTCTTTCTTGTTGTTTTGCTGCATATTTTTGTTTTTCATTTAAAACATCTGAAACTCTTTTTTGAAATTCTTGTTCTTCTTTAATCTTGCTATACGATGCTTTCTTTAGCTTCAATTCTTCTTCTTTCTTATACAAATCAATATTATACAGCTCTTTTTTTAGAACAGTTATTTGATCGTACCAACCAAGTTGAATAAATAGTTCAATTGCTTGAGTGTATAAAATTTTAGCTCCATCATAATCTTTATGTTTAAGTTTTTGGTTTCCCTTTTCTAAAATTTCCTGTCCTTTACTAATGAGCTCATCTTCTTGCTTTTTCTTTTCTCGTAACAATAGAAGTTTGTTTAAGTGCTCTTTCCCTTTGAGATTTCTTTGCTCTTGTTGTTCTAGGGCAATCAAAGATGATAGTTTTTTTAATTGCTCGTTCTTTTGCTCATTCACTTTCATTTGTTCAAACAATTTATGTGGGGTTTTCACGGCTTCTTTTGGTTTTTTTGGCTTAGTTCCAGCAATTTCTATAGGAGTTTTTCTTACTCCTAAACCTTTTTGTATTTTTTTACGCCTTCTTTCGGCAGAAGCCAACGCTACAATATCTTTTAAATTGAGTTGAACTCCTTTAGATTTTCGTAATTGTGCCCATCTCTGATAATCTCTAATTTCATTTAGTTGCCATAAGATTTGTTTACATTCGTATTCGTAATTAAGATGTTTGAAGAGGCTATAAGCTTCGTTATAAAGTTTCATAGCGTCCTCGTATTTATCTTCAAGGGCAAGTGTTCTAGCATTTTCTAATATTTGGTATCCATTCGCTTCAGATATCGATGTATCTTCAGATTTTTTTTCCTTTATTTTATCGAGACTTGTTTTATATTGAGATCGTTCCTCAGGAACGCTTTTCTTTTCTTTAGACAAGGTTAATGAAACATCTCCATCTCGTGTTAAATTTTTCAATCTAACAATTTCTTTTATTATTATCGAAACTTGTCCTGTTAAACCTATTTTTGTATAACTATCTTTTGCTTTCATTAAAGCTTGAATAGCTAAACCGTAATTTTTATCTCTAATTGCGATTTTTGATTGCTTCTCTAAGTCTTCCGCTTCTTTCAATAATTCTGTATCTCGATTTAGCATGGTTTTTACATCTGGTTTTTACTTAGTATTATAATTATAATGTAACTAAAATAATTTAATAAAATTATTCAATAATTACTCATTAAAGAGGTTAAAAAGATAATATAAACTCAAATTAATATGTCTTCGGATAAAATTAAAATTGGAATTTTGGGAGCGACTGGAATCGTTGGACAAAATTATATAAATCTTTTGGTAGGACATCCATGGTTTGAGATTACTGATGTTGCAGCCTCACCTCGTTCCGCAGGTAAACCTTATGCAGAGGCGGTTATGAAAAAATGGCAGATGTCAATAGAAATTCCTGAAAAGATAAGAGGATTAATTGTGAGAGATGTTCAAGATTTTGCATCTCTTAAATCTAACATAAGTTTTGTATTTTCAGCTATGGATTTACCAAAAAAAGAAGATACAAAAGCGATTGAATTTAAATACGCTGAAAAGGGTATCCCTGTCATAAGTAATAGTTCAGCGAATCGATGGACTCCAGACGTACCAATGATTATTCCTGAAATCAACCATAATCATATAGATATAATCCCTATTCAGCAAAAAAATAGAGGTTTCTCACAAGGATTTGTCACGGCTAAACCTAATTGCTCAATTCAGAGCTACATTACCCCGATTTATGCTCTTGAAAAGCAAGGATACAAAGTCGAAAAAATGATTGTCACTACACTCCAAGCGGTTTCTGGAGCGGGATATCCAGGAGTGTCCTCCTTAGATATATTGGATAATATTGTTCCATATATAAACGGTGAAGAAGAAAAATCTGAAAAAGAACCTTTAAAAATTTTTGGAGAAGTTGGAGAAACCGGAATAATCAACGATGATTCAATACAAATAAGCGCAAC
>JAUWDN010000131.1 GCA_030608765.1 Promethearchaeota archaeon | reverse complement strand
TGCTCCCTATTACCTATTCGAATAATATTTTCCAATTCATTTCGTTTCTGTGGTTTTAAACCCTCATATTCGATAAAATTATGCCACACTTCATCATCACCATTGAAAGGAGGTACTAGCATTAAAGGAATAGTATAATCTGTTTCTCTAACCAGATGGGTTCTCAAATAATCCTTAATTCTTAGGTCATATCCAAATAGGGATACTAAAATTAATTGTGATCTGATATTATGGCACTCATTTTTTTTATCATTCTTGAATTTCTCTGAAAATGACTTAATTTCATTCACAAATTTTAAAAAATTCATATATTTAAATGGTTTAGAGGTTCTATTACAATATATGAAGGTAATTTCATAATTATAGGGATTAATTTCTTCAGTAACTTGATTACTGAGTTCTGAGTCAGTTGTTTTAGTTGTAATTATTATCAAATCTATTACTCTTTGAAAAGAATCACTCTTTAATGCAAAATTGTAATTACGATACAATTTTGTATTCTCTATATTGTCCTTAATTATATTATTTTCAATTAATTCAATATATGGAAAATAAATTTTATCCCATTCTTCCCACTTTCCATCAATATGGTTCGTAGAAAAAGGAAATTTCATAATATCATCTGAAAAGTTAATTTTATGATATAAGTGCTTAATTAAGTCATTTAGTATCCTTGTCTCGAGCGTAAATATCCTCCTTTTTTCTTGAGCTTTCTCTAATTGAAATTTAGAAAGTTCTGTAAATGGATTGCAAAATTTATTTTTAATTTCCTCTTTCAATGATCTAATCAATTTTCCCTCAATTAGGCTTAAACAGTTATGCGATTCTCGTTGTATATTTAATTCTTCAGCTAAGGATTGAGTTTGGAACACCAAAACGGATATACAGGTCCTCTCAAAATTCTTATTAATTGAAGACTGAATCACTGAAATAAGACCTTTTTCACTATGACCTATGATTAATAGAAAATCCTCAGAGATAATAGAATTTTTAGAAATCTTGAATTGAGATTTAAAAATTTTTTGGATAGTTAAAGAAATCTCGTTCATAGTTATTAATTTCTCAATATTTTTTGTCCTTATTATTATCACTCTCTTATTTTTTCATTTTTTTTGCGAAAAATATCACATGAGAGTATTTGACTGCTAATTAATCCTTAAGAAATTAGTCATATTACAATTAACAATTTAGCTTTTTCAACTGAAAGTAGGCAAAATTAATTTAATACAAACAGTGACTTTCTTATTATTCTTTAAGCCAAATTTCTAAGAAATTTTACAGATATGACAATATCAAATACTCAATATATCTAATATATATAAAGGAGCAATGTTATTTAATTTTATGCGTAAATATATAATTTTATAAATACAGAGAATTGAAAATTAAACATTTTATAAGATTTCAATTAGAAAACTAATAATTTTAAAAATAAACCTTTTATTAAAACTCTATAACAATTTGTAAGACTTTACTAGATACCATGATAATATAGTAATTTGAAACCTTCAAATTTAGCTCATAAATTTTATTACTTTTAAAGAACTAATTTTAAATTGTAGTCCTAAAAAATTATAATTTAAACCGCAACTTGAGATGATCCTAAAACGAGCATATACGCTGACGATGTCCTAAGTTTTACATCTGTACTAAAAATGGCTTCAAATTTCTTAACTGGTAGAGATTACTTAAAAAAGAAAAAGTTTAGAGAAAAGAAGAAATTAATTTCTGTTGCTTTAGGATTCCCTGATTTAGCTTTTGCAGTTGGAGCAGTTCCAGTTTTTCCAATTCGGATGGAATCTTTTGATTTTAGTAGGTATTTGACGCCATTAACATCAGCAACAACGGTTTTAGGTTGGGATTTGACATCAAAATTTCTGGATTTCGCTCGCCAGTTTGATGTTCTAAAAATAGTTGATAAAATTCTTGAAGATGTTATTACTTCAATAAACAGTAAATATAATGAGATGTACGAGTTAGGCGTAAGTAATGGTGTTCCTTCAGAATTATGTTATGGAATTAACGCTCTTTATGGAATGCATAAATCAAAAGGGAAAAATGTGGACGCTAACCTTACTTTCGCTATGCGCTGTGGTAGATGGAATAAGTTTTATGAATCGTTAAAAACAACTGTTCCTAGTCAAATTTTAATTGATATTCCTCCTAAGAATTCAGATAATGAAGATGAAGCTCTTAAACAAATGGTTGTTAATATTAAAAATGGAATAGGTGAATTAGAAAACATCACCGGTAATTTTGTGTCAGATAATAGCTTACAGAAACAATTTCGAATCGGAAACCAAGTAAAACGATTTTATAAGACAATTCTTTATGAGATTAGCAGTTCTGATTTCTACCCATGAAATCCCGCCACATTTGCTGAAATTTTAGCCCTTTTAACCATCACATTTCAAGATTATAATTCTAACTCTCAACGATATTTAGAAAATTTAAGCAATTTAGTTAAAGAAATGAGAGAGCGAATTAGAAAAGGTATAGGTATGGAAGTATCTCAAATGCCAAGGTTGTTATTTGCTCCAATGTATCAAGGATGGGAACCAGAAATACATGAAATTATCTATAATTTAGGGGGAAGGACAATATATGCTGATTGGGATGTTTTAGGATTTTTAGAAGAGATTCCTATATCAAACAACTCTGATCCTATTGAAGAATACGCGCGTTTTCTCTTGAATGCGTCAGCAAAAGGAATAGGATGTAACGACGAAAATATGACGAATTCGTACCTAATAGCTGCGGAAAAAATGGACATAGATGGGTTAATATTCAATCAAGTGTTTGGATGCTCTGCAATATCGAAAACGTACGAAAAATTAAAAGAGAAACTTAAAACTGAATTAGGCATACCTGCAATAGTTATAAATTTTAAAAAGATAGGCGAAAACATCGAGCAGGTTAAGAAAAGCGTGGAACCATTTATGGAAGGACTAAAGAATAGAGAGTAAGCATTTATTTCTTAAATAAATCACTTGGCTTCATTAAATGAGGTTCATCGTCGTCATCTTTCTTTTTCTTTTTCTTCTTGGGGACATATCCATATACTTCAGTTTCTTGGGTAGCTGGAGGCGTTAAGCCCATAGAAGGGTTTATATTGATATTTGCAGTTATTTGCTCAGGTGGTTGGGTAACGGGAATATTTTGAGACGTAAGAGGTGCTTGGCCACTAGGTTGAGTTGAACCTTTTAGAAATTTAAGCTCACTTAATACTTTTTCTAAATTCATTGATTGTACACTCTTATTCATTGTGTCCATGATTTCTTGAAGAGATTTAGAAGTTTCTCTAAGCCCTTTAGGATTTATACCGGTAAGTAATGAATCTAAATTGGAATTAACATTCTCGTTCAATTCTTTAAGGGACTCCAATACGGTAGACCAATGCTTATTCATTTGAGATTCGATTGCGGTGATCATTTTGATCGTTTCGTTCATAAAATTAACATGAGCCTCATATCGCTCCTCGTCTTTAGCCCGAAGATCGGAGATGATCATTATTAACTTTCTAATTGCATCTTTCTCTTCACTCACTTTCAAAACACACGTTCATATTTTATTTTAATATATTATGATTATCTAATAATTTATATATATTTGTTCTTAAAAAAATTAATAAAAATATTTAATTTGACTTCTATCCGATTATGATATCTATAATAGAATTTATTTTTTAAATTAAGGGGGATATTAAATAGTAATTACATCTCAATGATATAAAAAAATTAAAAATAATCATGCCGATAAAAAAAACTGCTTGGCCTAACCATCCTAAAATATTCGAAATTAACACATGGCCTTGGTTAACTAATTTATCTGATATTTACGGTCACGATATTAAACTTAATGATATACCCGTTGAGTTAATAGACCAAGAAATGTCTGTTTTTAATGTAATCTGGCTAATGGGAGTTTGGGATCGTAGTCCCATAGGAAAAGAAATAGCCATGAATCATGAAGGTTTACAGGAGGAATATCGTAAAGCTTTAAGATATTATAATACTCAGGATGTTGTAGGTTCGCCTTATTCGGTTTATTATTATCATGTAAGTTCTCATTTAGGTGGTCCAGACGCCCTTAAATCCTTCCGAAACGATTTAAAAGCACGCGATCTATTATTGATATTGGATTACGTTCCTAACCATGTTTCTATTGATCACCTCTGGACACTTGAGAAATCAGATGTTTTTATAAGGGGTACACTAGATAATTTGATGACCAAACCTTATGATTTTTTCTCAGTTGGAGATACTGTATATGCCCATGGTAGAGATCCTAATTATCCCCCTTGGTCAGACACGGTTCAAATAAATGCGTTTTCTTCAGAAGCTCGTTCAAAAGCGATTAATACCTTGCTTTCGATAGCTCAACAATGCGATGGGGTTAGATGTGATATGGCAATGTTAATGACTAATAGTGTTTTTAGTAAAACCTGGGGAGAAAAAGCAGGTTCACCTCCTGAAAAAGAGTTCTGGGAAGAAATAATTCTAACTGTAAAAAATAAGTATCCCGATTTTAAATTCATCGCGGAAGTATATTGGGATATGGAGTGGGAATTGATTCAACAGGGATTTGACTATTGTTATGATAAAAGACTATACGATTGTTTAGCTAGCTTAAATGTTCAGAGCGTACGATATCATCTTAAAGCAGAATTAGATTACCAGAAAAAATTACTCCGATTTATTGAAAATCACGACGAACCACGAGCAATAACGACATTTGGATCTGAAGCGTCTAAAGCGGCTTCTGTCATTGCTTCTACATTACCGGGTGCGAGATTGATTTTTGAGGGACAAACACGAGGATATAAGATAAAAATACCAGTACAGCTAGGAAGGGGAGCTATAGAAGAAGATGACATATCTATAATGGAGTTTTACGACAA
>JAUWDN010000031.1 GCA_030608765.1 Promethearchaeota archaeon | reverse complement strand
TTCCGAAGTAATTTAGCCTCTGCTCGCCTTTCTTCCCTTAAAATTTTGCTTTCAGCTAACCTATCTTCTACTCGAGCTTTGGCTGCCGCCAGTTTTTCTTTTCCAAGCATTCTAGCTTCTTCTATGTGTTGTTTCGTGTATGCTCTTGTGTCTGCCATATATTCTTCAGAAAATGTGAATGGAAAAATAACAGCTAAGCGTTTAGGGATAATTCCAAAATCTTCTGGTAAGAACCCTTCCATCGAAAAGTAAACAAAAACGATAGTTATTACGATAGCAGCTACTAAACACCCAATCCAAATTCCAGAAAACATCGATCCTAATACTTCCCACCAGACTCTAAAAAAGAACTGAAAAGCTGCGACTATAATATTGATGAAGATGATTACTCCAAAAAAGAAGAACAATGTTCTCAAGTAAAAATCAAAAAGTTCTTGTGTTAGATAGAATTTAGGTTTGCCTCGGTTTTTGTACAATCTAGCTATACTTTCAGGAGTGCCCATTCTTACAATAGCTTCCTTTATATCTTCGTCAGTTAATTCTTCTGCTCCGGAAATTGATCTTGCCTCACCGTATAACTGTGCTTCTAAATCGTCTAACACATTTTTTAATTCTTCTTCTTTCCACTTTAACCATTCGGGAAGTTTTTGTTTCACCGAATTGAGGTAATTTTTAACGATTTTATTCTCAGATTCACTCATGATTACTCATTTTTTTGATTAAATATATTTTTATTAGATAGGAATCCAATATTTTTATTATTACTAATGCTAATATTCTATTAAAAAAAATGGAGACCAATTTTCTTGTTATAAGTAATCTTTAAATAAGTTAAAATTAGGTTTAATATCACTTAAAATATAGGAGGTTAACGCTATAGATATGGGGAAAAATTCATTACCTTATAATGAAAAAGCAAAGAGGAGACAATTTGGTCTACATCTAACTTCTATTGATATTTTCTATAAGTATATCGTTCCTGAAATTAAGGATCTCTTGAAAAATTACCTATGGGTCGATCTCTATGCCGGCGAGGGTAATTTGATTTTACCGATATTAAATGAAATTCCGACTGGAGAGCGGGAGTCTTTTTTCCAAAGTCATATTTTTTTATTTGATGTCCAAAAAGATATGGTTCAAAAGTGCATTAAAAATGCAGAAATATATGGGATTCCAAAGGAAATTGCGGAACAAAATATCAAAACACGGGATAATCTTGAAAATTTTCCACAGATTATAAAACAACAAATATACCCCATATTTCACATTACTAATCCACCTTACCTTTACTTAGGCTATATTAGGAAGCACAATGAAACGCAGAAATATCTATACTATTTTGAAAAAGAAAACGAAGGGTATCAAGATTTATATCAAATTGCGATGATGAATGACTTACGCAACGAAATTGAGAATTTAATTTATGTTATTCCTACTAATTTCTTATATGGCGCTTCTGTTTCTAACAAATTTCGATTAGATTTCTTAAAGCATTATAAAATTACTAAAATAATTATATTTGAAACTTCGATGTTCGAATTTACTGGTACAAACATATGCATAAGTTTTTTTAAAAGAAAATCAATTTCAAAAGATGAACCTCAATCCTTTAAAGGCTTAAAATTTAAAAACAAAAACAGATTTGTAAAGAGAGAATATTATTTAAAACCGAGATATAAATACCGCGCGGGTTCTGAATTCGAAGAGTTTATAGAAGAAAATCGTTTTCAAAATCCTCTAAAAGTAAGTTACTATCTGAAAAAAGAAGAAGTCCTTAATAATCCTGGTCCCGTTGAAATTAAGGTTATTGATGCTAACAAGTATGAAAATAATCAGTATAAAAAACAGATTATTAATGTAAGTAATAAATTGGAAAAAAAGCTAATTAATAACATACTTTACACTCGGACTGTTGATACTGGTTCTATTGATGGAAGAACAGGATTAGGTATTATTAAGGAACACTTTGGAGTTGATGGAATATTCGTTTCAGGAAACACTTATCGAACTCATCCCATTCAGATTTTTCTCGAGCCTGAGCTTACCTATAAAGATCAAATTCTATTAAGGAACTACTTTAATACAATTCTAGAATATTATAGAGAGAAATTAGATAGTGAGTTTTTAACTACTTATAAATATTCCAAAGCAGACTATACGAGAAAATATCTAGGGTTAACTCAAGTTAGGGGGTTGATTGAGACATATCCATATGAACTTGCTGAAGAAAATAAGGAAATGCTGATATCTTTTATTAAAAACAACGAAATTGACAGGATATTTGAATTAATCTATTTAACTAGGGATTAAAAGTAGAGGTGCTGTCTTTTAATACGTTAACCTATACTTGCGAACAAGAAAGCTATTAAACCAACAAACATCCCAATTTTTAACAATAAACTGATTTTCTTTAAATCTGCTTTTTCTAATTTTGAAGTAAGCATTAAAATGATAGTGTAAACAACTTCAATTATCCCAAAAACCATAAAAATGAGGAAGAGGATTGGATTTAGAATGTCAGTTAGAATAGGTAAAACAAAGAAAATTATTCCTACCAGTGCAAAAAACACTGCGACATTTCTTGAGTTTTTGATTCCAATCTTAATAGCTAATGTTTTAACCCCTTGACTTTTATCTCCTTCAATATCTTCACAACCTTTAATAATTTCTCGAGAGACTAGAAGAGAGAATGCTGTAATAAAGAAAAACAAAATATATGGAGGAATAAATGAACTATTTAGTACTGCTCCATACACTAATCCAATTGAAAAAGAGATACCCACAACAAGATTTCCAAGAAATCCACTCTTTTTACCCCATTTAGCGTAGACCCACCCTATAAATCCGAAAAACGAAACCAGTATAAAATTTAGTATGCTTCGGCTAAAAAAGATGGTGTTTAATATACTAAGAAATAGTCCAAAGCAAAGATAAATAATAAAGAGTATCTTGGCTTGCTTTAAGGTTATTGATCCTCTTGGAATAGGGCGCTCTGGTCTGTTAATTTTGTCAATTTCTAAATCGTAAATGTCGTTGATAACCATGCCAGAAGCTGCGATGAAAATATATATGAGCACGCCTAAAATAATATTAATGAAGAATTTATCCAAAAGAATGCCTTCTCGCGTGTTTAGCAACCCTATAATTACAGTTAAAGCTCCCATTAAGCAATTAACAGGTCGTATTATTTCGACAGCGTCTTTAAATCTCATAGATAACTAACTAAATTATTTTTATTTCATACTATAATTTTTTTTACTATTTTTCCCAGCATCCTTTATTTCGTCAATAATCGTTTTTAAGGCATTCCCGTTGTCTTTTAAGACCTGATTTTCTAAATATGTTCCCATAACTATGACATCTGCCCCAGCTTCAACAAAGCTTCGAGCATCTTCTTTAGAACTCACACCACCACCCACAATTATTGGAATACTCAATAAGTTTGAACAAAGTCGAACAATTTCAGTAGGGATTCTTTCGCTACCAGAACCGGCTTCTAAATATATAAATTTGAAACCAAAGTATTCAGCTGCTAGGCCGTAAGCGGCAGTTAATTTCGGTTTACTTCTTGGGAGAAGTTTTGCCCTACTTATCCATCCAGCAGTGCCACCAGGCTCGATAATCAAATAACCTGTAGAGAGCGTTTCAAGGTTAGACATTTTTACCGTGTATGAAGCTATTGCTTGTTGTCCCACTATGAAATATGGATCCTCAGAATTTAAAATAGACATGAATAAAATAGCATCTGCCTTTTTTGATAAATTTGCAACTCCTCCCGGAAAGATAATAATTGGCAGACTTACTTTATCTTTAATTGCTAATATTGTCTCATCAACAAATTTTTGATCAAATACCGTACTTCCACCAATTAGAATTGCATCAGTTCCTGCTTGTTCGGCGAACAGTGCCATTTTTCCTGCTTTGGAGGGATTTTGTTTGGTAGGATCTGGATCTATTAAGGAAAAATGAAGAGTTCCATCACGATTAATTTTATTAATTAATAATTCGTAAATGCTTGTTTTTAAAGTGTTACTCGTTAATACATCAACCATAAAATTCACTTAATATATTTAATTTACTTTTTTAGCATTTATTAACATTTTCTTAATTTTCTCATATACTTGAATGGCTCGTCTTTTCCATTCTTCAAAGTTTGCAATGTTTGCTGGAAAGTTCTTGTAAAGTTTTGATATTTCATTCATCCGTATCCTTAAGTAATTTAAATCCAATAAAAGGTTTGGTTTGGAAATTCCTTTAAACGCTTTTGTTACCATGTTAAGTAATGGTAATTCAAATTCTCCAGTTGAAGAAATTTCAAGTATTTCTTCACCGCTCAATAAGTCTTGTTGTAAAGCAAAATTTAGATCTTCGTTTGGGAGTATTTGGAGAGTCATTCTTAATAAGTCTAAAGAAGCAAATTCTGCACCAAAACTAGTCATAACATTATGGTTATAATTCCATAATGATTTAACAGAATAATCCCCTTTCTCAACCGCATTTATTGCCGCATTGGCAGCATAAAGACCTCCTCTCATAGAAGGATCAATCCCACCTCCATGAAGGGGGTTAACTTGGCAAGCAGCATCTCCGATGAGCATAATTCCATTATCGGTACACGACCAAAGAGGCCTTCTAACAGGTACTACACCTCCACCTGACGAAATTATTTCGTATTTTGAGGTTTTTATGAATTCGTTAAAAACATGTTGATGATATAGGTCTTTTACCTTGCCTTTAAGATTCATATATGTTCCGATACCAATATTAAGAGATGATTGATTTTTCGGAAAGTACCAGATATATCCCCCCGGTGCTTTATCTCGATCTAAAATGATTGAAATATAATCGGGATTAGTTATACTTAGATCTTGAGGAGAAAACTTTATTATTTCCCTGTAACAAAGGATACTATCTTCCTTTAGTATCTCATTCTCTATTAAAGTGCTTTTTACATTTTTTCTAAGGGGAGAATAAAACCCAGATGCGTCTATTAAAATTTTGGATCGTAAATCCACTTTTTCCCCATTCCTTAGTTTTACTTTTACCCCGGAAACCGTATTTTGACTATATAATAAATCTAAAGCCCTTGTCTTATCAATAAATAGTTCCACACCGGCATCTAATGCTTCGTTAAGTAATCTTTGACCAAATTCTATTCTATTAACAATGTAACCAGCTTGTTTTGGATCGGTTAGATCAATGCATTTCTTTAGGTTGGGAGAATATAATTTAGCGCCTTTAATTTTGCAGGAAAGTTCATTATCTTTCGGGTGTTTAATCTTAAGAAAATCAAATATTTCAGATCCAACCGCATCCCCACAGATTTTATTACCTATTTCTTTTTTGTTTTTACTATCAATAAGACAGACATTCAATCCGCTTTCAGCTGCAAACCGGGCAGCAGTGCTTCCTCCCGTCCCCGCACCAACAACAATAACATCGAAGGTTTTATGTAATTTTTCCATAAAAATCTAGCTTTAAAAAAGGCTTTAGTTATTAATTAAATTAAAGTTAGCAAGAACACTATAACCACGGTAGCAATTGGGATTGTTAAATCGTCCCAAGTTGATGGAGATACTAATTCAACTATCGTTGCTAAAGCACTAGTAATCAAAGAATACAATAGCGCTACTTCAAGTGTAAGATGAATTTGAGTCAATGGGTTAGATACTCCTAAAAAAGTAAATGCAATAAAACACAGGATAAATCCGCTGATAAAGAAAGCTAAAGATCCTTCTAAAGAGCGTGTAGTTTTTAACCATGGCAGATTTATTTTCCTTTTTCCGTATTTCTTACCAATTATCGATGCGAGAGTATCTGAAATAATCATTAATAATATTCCCGCTATAGGGAAATACAGCTGATTTGGAGCTACGATAACGAAAAAAGTGATTAAAATTGTAACTGATAGGCAGTAATGAAATGGTCCTTGGAGGTAACCTACTTTTTCTTCTGCTTCTTCTCCGATTGAATCGTATAATTCTTTTAATTGTTTTATTTTGCTTTTTTTTGAACTTAGAAAAGTTAAAACTGTCATTGAACTAACAATTATAACAGCAAACCATGGCCAGAAAAAATAAGGTGCTGTTAAAACTGCTAACCCAGAAAATAAATGTACGAATTTACGAGCTTGAAATTTAGTAATTTTATCTCTTTTTTTCAATTGGACAGGTATTAGAATAGTAGCAAAAACATAAATGTAAGTAAACAATACAATTAGTAAATCTAGGAAAATATTCATAGAAATCAGTTCCTTTTAATTTTTTTTAATCGAGACAAAGTTTGATATATTAAAAATGAAATCCGATTAATTCTAATATTAAGTGTTATATTCGATAAAAACATAAGTTATTTCATTTAGATAAAGTTATTTTTTATTTTGCATTTTACGAGTTACCTACAATAGAGAGAAAAGTATCATGAATGAGACATATTCAGAGGAAGAACTCCAAAAATTACCGTATATGGATAGTAGCATTAATTTGGAAAAACGGGTGGAAGATTTATTAAATAGATTAACTCTTGAGGAAAAATTTAAGCTATGTTCTGGAAGACTTATGTGGCACACGAAACCAATTAAGCGGTTGGGTGTTAAACCATTTACGATGTACGATGGACCTCACGGCGTTCGGCCTGATACAAATGGCGAGATAAAGAGCACCTATTTTCCTTCTACTATTTGTAGGGCCGCTACATGGGATTCTAATCTTTCATACGAATTTGGAAAGGCAGTCGCAGAGGAGGTTCGAGAAGTCGGCGCACATATGCTACTAGCTCCCGGAATTAATATCCAAAGAACTCCTATGAATGGAAGAACATTTGAGTATCAAACCGAGGACCCTTATTTAAACAAAATATTAGCTGTTGCTACTGTAAAAGGGATTCAAAGCCAAAAAATAGCAGCGTGCGTGAAACATTTTATATGCAATAATCAAGAAACAAATAGGTTTACGGTTAGTTCCGAAGTGAGCGAGAGAGCACTACAAGAAATCTATCTTCCCGCGTTTAAAGCAACCGTTCAAGAAGCCGATGCATGGTCTTTCATGACGTGTTATAACAAGGTTAATGGAATTTATGGATCAGAAAATTATAACCTTTTAAGAGAAAGGTTGATGAATGAGTGGGGTTTTAGAGGTTTTACCGTTTCAGATTGGAGTGCAACATCTTACACAAGTACTGAAAAGTGTGTTATAGCAGGTTTATCCCTTGAGATGCCAACAGCAACAAAATATAAAAAAAGAAATTTGTCTAAAGCCTTTCAAGAAGGTAAATTTACAGAAGAAATTCTTAATGATAATGTAAAAAGATTACTAAGAGTAATGTTTTTAGTTGGATTATTTGACAACGAGAATACATTACCAAAAGGTAGTAGAAATACCCCCGAACATCAAACGTTAGCTCGCAAGATTGCTGAAGATGGTATTGTCCTTTTAAAAAATGAGGAAGATTTGCTTCCATTAAATATCGAAAAAATAAAAAAACTAGCTATTGTTGGCCCAAATGCGAACTTTCGAATACAAGGAGGGGACATTTTATCTGGGGGAGGTAGTTCAGTTAATTTTCCTCCTTACGAGATTAGTCCTCTCGAAGGTTTAAGGCAAAAATGTAAGAATAAAATAGAAATAATAGATACGCCTTCAAAAGCAGACATAACAATTGTTTTTGCGGGACTCAATCATAACCATGGAATGGACGCTGAGGGTGAAGACAAGGACGCATTTGAATTACCGTTAGAACAAGTAAAATTGATTAAGGAAACAATACAAGAGAACCCTCATACTATTGTAGTGCTTATCAACGGAAGCCCTATAGATATGGATGATTGGATCGATCAAGTTCCTTCTGTTATTGAAGCTTGGTATGGAGGCATGGAAGCAGGAACAGCTATTACAAACATTCTATTTGGAGATGTAAATCCTTCCGGAAAACTTACGATGACCTTTCCAAAAAAGTTATCAGATTCACCAGCTCATGCTTCTAAGAGAACTTATCCGGGAAACGATAAGGTT
>JAUWDN010000119.1 GCA_030608765.1 Promethearchaeota archaeon | reverse complement strand
ATTTTCAATGCTCGTTGCAATAACGCACTTTTAGTCCTTGAAGGCTACTTAGGAAAACGCATACGCAAGATTTTTAACTTTTATCAACTAATTTATTTGTTGAAATTAAATTAGAAAGTAGTTAAAAATAAATAGAAGATATATTAAATAATGGTTCAAAAAAGTGAATATTTTCTTTTTTTCACCCAACTATTTAAATAAAGAGATTTCCTTAGTGATATTTATGTTCATATAGATATCTTGTGCGAAGGAAAGGTTTAAATAGAAAGATCGCTATTTTATTATTAATACATAAATCTTAACGCTCTATTAATATAATTTATTATTTGATTGAATAAGAAATGTATTAAAACCTAATTGATGAGGTGGCTAATTCGATATGACGGATTAGCATGTCAATAATATATCAAAGGCACAGAAAAAAGAAGAGGAAATATCCTCGAAACAGGATTAGTAGAAAAGTTCTCAATAAACAAAAACTCAGGAAAAAAATCCTTAAGTCTCGAGGGTGGAAACTTAATTATCCAGAGTTTTTCGAATACTCTGATAGGTTTCCTTATATTATCAAAAAAAAGTAAAAATAGAGAATTATTTTTTTTTTATTCTTTATAATTTAATTATTCATGTGGCAGCATTAATACTAAAGACATTATTAAGATTAACCCACTTAAAAAGATTAATGCCTGTATTATCGATTTCTTTAAATCTTCCTGTTTTAATAACTCGGGCATTAGCTCAGCACTGGCTATATATAAGAACCCTCCACCAGAAAAAGCTAAGAAAAAGAAGTTAAACAATTCTAATACATCTGACAATACTAATGCCAATAAACCTCCAAATAAGGCTACCATTCCACTGAGAAAGTTAAAGAAAAGAGCTTTCTTTTTTGAAAAACCACCATATATAAGAATTCCAAAATCGCCTATCTCTTGAGGAAATTCGTGAAATAAAACTGCTAGTGTCACAATTACGCCATTTCTAGTTCCACTCATAAATGCAACCATTATGATTACCCCATCTAAAAAATTGTGGAGGCCATCACCAATTAAATTAAGAAGCGCAAAATTTTTTATTTTATTTCCCTTTTTAAGCGATATTCCATCCCCATCATCCATACCAGCATAACAAACTAGCTGATCGTCTTTTTCGTGAGCATGCCCATGAAACCAATAAATGAATCGTTCAATAATAAAAAACATCACAAAACCAAAAATGACAAAGATAAATAAAGAACTTTCGCCGATTGCAGCACCTTCTGCGTTTAATTCTTCAAGGTGATGAAGAGATTCTGGGATTAAGTCAAATAATGCCGAAGCAAGAATTGTACCAGTAGCAAATGCTATTAAAATGAATAAAATTTTATCTAAAGTTTTTTCTCTAATGGAAATCATAATTGCTCCGATTAAACTTAAGCTACCAATAAAAATTATCATGAAAAATCCTAATACTACTTCCACATTCATCATCTCTAAGTTTTGCGAATATTAATTAACTCACTAAATTATCTTCAAGGAATTATTATAAATATATTTAAAGGGACTGCACTTAAAAGGAATTTGGATCCGTATCAAATGAATTTGCTGTTTAAAAATCAAGTGTTAATCCTTTAAATAAAAGAAAAAAAGAGATTTTTAATTTTTAGGTTTTATTTATACCCTTTTTAGTTTTTTACGAATTAATGTCAGCAGAGTAATCACAGAAACAACTAGAACTAGATATAATCCCATATATCCAGGAATTTCTCCTGCATTGGGTTCAGTTGAGCCCCCCAATGTTCTTGTTATAACACATCCTACGACGCATGTTGCCGTTACCTGAATAGTAGATCCGTCATTGGTTATTACAGTATATTCATAAGTAAAAATAGTCAAATCGGGTTGGCTTGTATATGGATGTATCTGGTCTAAAGATCCATTAACTCTGACTTCTACTGAAACTACAAAATGGGTAGTGTTATCAGCAACCCCGTGAATAATTGTTACACTTAGAACATTCGTGTTTGAATTGTATTCCAATGTCATTTCATCCGGTGGGTGAGCTCTAACATTTGTGCTTGCTATGGTTAATAGTACGATAAAGAAGACCGATATAAAATAATATATTTTTTTTTTAGGCATTTTTATCAAGTTTTTGGTTATGAACTTCACTTACGCGAAATATGGTTATAAATTTAATAATTTAGTATTTAACTGTTTACTTTATAATTTTAAATGTTAGAACATCCAAGGTTATAGGTCTATAATAAAAGCTTTTATAAAATAATAATAAAAATTAAAAAGTGGAAATTCTAATTAAAACTAAGTTTTAGTAAATCAAATAAGAATTCTTATGTTGAAAACAAAATTTAAGAAAAATAAGAGGAGTAGAAATACTCTATATATAATAGTAATTTCACTGCTTTTGATCCAATTTTTTAATATTGCTTCATCCGGGATAGCAGCTGATCCAGTAAGAACTGATATTTCAGTTCATGTAGCGAACGATATGATAAATAACAACACAGCATATCCTGATCTGCTTGTCTTAGATGTAAGAACCGTAGAGGAATATAACGCGAAGCACTTATATAATGCCACTCTGATCCCACTTGTCGGGCTCGAAGGAAGGTTGTCTGAACTCGCATCCTATAATGATACAGAGATAGTCGTATATTGTAGGAGTGGAAGTAGAAGCCTACAAGCAAGTTATATCTTAGTAGCTAATAACTTTTCAAAGATATATAATATGTTGGGAGGAATTGATACATGGGTAGGGGCGGGATACGATTATTGGGTAAACGAGGATGAAGAAAGTATTGATTTTCTTTTACCGGTATTTCTAGTTTCTCTAATAGGAATGACCTTTATACTAGTACTCTTTTCTAAAAAGAGAGGAAAAGTAGTGAAGACCTATTAATACTAACTATTTCAAACTCACCATTAATAAAGCTTATAAAACTAAAAAATCTTGATGATATATGAAAACAACAATTTACTACTTTACTGGAACAGGTAATTCGTTGAAAATTGCCAAGAGTCTTTCGGAGAAGTTAGAAGAATGTGAACTTATACCGATTGCTAAAGTTTGGGAGGATGATCACCTTGCTTCGTCAACTGAAAAAGTGGGATTTGTTTTTCCTCTGTATTACGCGGGATTACCTAAAATAGTCTATGATTTCTTAAACAAGATTGAACTCACTAAGTCCAATTATTTCTTTGCTGCCGTAACAAATGCTGGAGATATCAACAGCACACCCTTACTGCAAATAGAGACAATTTTAAATGCGAAATCAAAAGAGTTAAGTGCTGGATTTTATATTAAAATGCCTAACAACTATATCATAGGTTATGATATTCACTCAGAAGCACGCCAGAAAGAGTTTTTTGAAGAAGCTATTAAAAATATTGAAACTATCTATAAAACCGTTGGGAAGAATGAAAATAATCTGGGGAAAGCCTTTTTTGAGAAACGTAGAATTAAGAGCGAAAAATTTAATAAAAACTTTCGAGATAATGTTTATGGTTATGACAAATCCTTCTACGCCGAAGATACATGTACCAGTTGCGGAATATGTGTAAAAGTATGTCCGGTAAATAATATTACACTTGAAGAGGGTATTCCTCAATGGCAACATAAATGCCAGCAATGTTTAGCTTGTATTAATTTTTGCCCTGAAAAATGTATTCAATTTGGTGATAAAACGTTAAAAACACAGAGGTATCACCACCCCGAAATAACAATTAAAGATATAATCAACCAGAAAAATTAACTATCTCTCTAATTTTTTTTTCGTTTTTTTAATTTTGGAAAGAACATCGGGACTTTTTCCTTATAGGTCTCGTAATCTTCACCAAATTCTTTAATTAACTCTTGTTCTTCTTTCCAAGCGACTAAAATATTTAGTAGAATCACTAAAGGTGTAAAAATTAAAGAGAATAACGCAGAAAGTAGAAACGAAATTCCAATATGAGCCAACACCCCACCAAAGTATTGGGGGTGTCTAATTAAAGAATATATGTTAATGGAAACGATCCTTTCTGTTCTGTGCGTTTCTGCTACTTTAAGGGAAGTTTGTTTTACGCTCCCAATTCCAAACCAAGCGCCTATTAGAATAAAAGGAATAGAGATTATTAGATGAAATATTGGTATTGAAAAGTTAATAATTGGGATAATGAAACTGGGATTTTGCATAAAGGGAATTAGTAATCGAGGCTGAGGGGATATCCAGATTCCAAACCAAAATATAAAAAACCCCCATCCTGAGGTAAGCCCGAGTATCCCGGTTATTTTATTCCCTTTATCCGCTCCATATTTTTTTTGAAATTTTAGATGCTCGACGGATAAAAAATGAAGTGGAACCATAAAGCACATACCTAAAACGGAAAAAATGAACCACAGAACCATTTTTATAATCCTCTCATAGTCTTAAAAGTTAAATATCATATCTCCGACGCATTTTTCTTGAGAATGTAATAAACACTCATTAATTTCAGGTTCAAGTTTAAATTTGACTCCTAATACATCTAACCAACAACCAAGGCGATATATAAGACCACATTCATATTTTTCCTTTATTCCAATCCTTTTCATTCCCTCATAAGCGAAACATCTTCCCATTTCCCAATGCAGGACATTATGTCTAGGAAAAGTGTAGTTAAAATTCATAAAATCCCCTTTTAATATTGAAAACCCGTTGCTAATAAATGTTTTTAGTTGTTCAAAGGTTTTTATGTTGGCTTTTTCTACACCTAAAGCTTTCTGAACTCTTTGGACTTCAATTGGAGAAAGTGATCTAATTGCGGCTTTATTTAATTTGTTTGCGGTCTCAATACCAAATTCCTTAACGCAGTTATAAAACCACGAACCGTCATGGGTCATCCAACACTTAACGAGAAGTTCTTTTAATTGACGCTTATTGAGTTGATCAAATAAAGTCATATCAATACAATATTTTCTTATAATTAATTCCTATTTACTTAATATTTAAGACCACTTGAATAAAAGATTATCCAATTTCGAAGTCTAAAAATAAATAACGAGGCTTATTTGAGATATTTAATCTCTATCTTTTAATATTTCGGGAAAGATATGTTAAAGTAGCAAAAAAAGCGAACCCA
>JAUWDN010000273.1 GCA_030608765.1 Promethearchaeota archaeon | reverse complement strand
CATTTATTTTATACCCTACAATTTTTTTCCCCACATCAGAATTATTCTTTATTATCCCACTAAGTATCAACCAGTTCTTCACGGCGTTCTTCGCGTTTAAAATTTGCATGGATTCCTCTACAAAGATAGATGACTATTTGTATAAAAAAGAGAAATCTCGGATAGTAACTCGTATCGTTGAATTTTGCGTTTTTGGTTTTTTAAATTTTTGGTTTATTAGACTAACCCTAAATGTGTTCAGTCATACACCTACAGCATTAAACTTAGTTGTAATCGGAATGTTGGTAATTATGTTTTTGATAAATGTGGGCTTACTGGTAATTGTTTTAATTCGGTTAATTGTTACTAAAAAGTTTTCGGCTTACATTTCTCTATTTTTCTTGTTAACTCTATTTTATGCATTATATATTCTTATTGATTATTTATATGGTGCTTACTTTAGCTCTGAATCAGGGGATCCATTTTATGTAGTAATTTCATTTTTCGTTGATTTTTTTTTGTTTTTATATATATTAGGAACGGTTTACGATAGAGTTGATTATATTCAAACAAAATTGAAGTTTCTCAAAGTAGACACAATTGCCTTATTCCTTATTATCATGAAAATATATGTCCAAGTTTCAAAAATCACTCCAAAAGATGTTACCGAAGGTATGCAAATCCTTCAAGCAGGAGGGTTGTTTATAATCTTTGTTTTCTTTAATCTACTTTTCGGAATTCATTCAATTTTTGCTCACAAACATAAAAAGAAAAAAAAAACAGAGAATTAATTGCTTAGTACATTTCTGTCTTCGTAAATAATAGCGCGAAACAGCCGTAAAATATGCCGTATACAACACCATTTAACATATATGCGATTACTAACATAATGGGATTTGGGCCGAGATAAACGAAAGCTAAAACACCCCAAGCCGCAGAACTGATTAACGCAGTAATCATCCAGCCTCCAAAACTACCTTTTTTACTCTCCCCAGTAAGTCCCGCCACTAATGCCGCAACAAAGGGAGAAACTAGGAATCCAACGCTTCCAATTAACGAAGCATCAATTGGTCCGAAGGAAATTTGAGTATATAGAGAAGTTATAACATTCCCAGGCAAATAAATAATAGGTGCGAAAAGTATAGTTATTATGATTAATGGATCGCTACTTATAGCCGAAAAAAGAGGTCCTAAATTACCACTAATAGTTTCCGCTATTATTATAAACAGAAAATTTAAACCAATAAATGTTAGCAAACTGAAACCTAGCGCCTTACCTAACCCGATCTTAATCAACCTTTTTTTACAATTGTATTTTCAATTTAATTAATTACTACTATGTATAAAATAGATTGTAATAGTTATATAAATTTATTTGACTTAAAATTTAAATGTCGAATTTAATTAACTAAAAAAAAAACTTAAAGAAAGCCTTTAATTGGCAAATTTCACAAATTTTTTGTAGTTTCTCCTATATTTAAATAATTAATATTTCTAATTATAACTTAAGACTATGAGAGAGAATCAAAATAAATTTCTTATTGGCAAATTAAGGCATAAATTTCTCAATAAGATGTTGGAAAATTTTGTATCACCTACCCATTTAAAGGACAGTAGAGTCGTGGTTGGCTCACAAATAGGAGAAGATGCTGCTGTAATAGACATTGGCGATAAATATTTAGTCGCTAAAACCGATCCAATAACATTTGTAACTGATGAAATTGGATACTATGCTGTAAATATCAATGTTAACGATGTAGTCTGCACGGGAGCCACTCCAAAATGGTTTCAATCAACTATATTGTTACCTGCAGGGTTAACTGATGAAAATTTAGTTGAATACATTTTTAAAAACATCCATGACACGTGTAAATCTTTAGGAATAACCGTCGTTGGTGGTCACACAGAAATTACAGCGGGTCTTGATAGGCCAATAGTAATTGGTTCTCTTCTTGGCGAAGTTGAAAAAGAAAAACTAGTTTTATCATCAGGAGCAAATGCAAACGATTCAATTATCCTAACCAAGGGAATTTTTATTGAAGGTACATCTATAATTGCTCGCGAAAAAGAAGATAAATTAAAACAAAAAGGTTATAATAATGAATTTATAGAAAAATGTAAAAATTATCTTTACAATCCAGGAATCAGCATATATAATGAAGCCTTACTATCCAACGATAATTTTCTTCTAACTTCCATGCATGATTTGACTGAAGGGGGTCTATTTTGCGGTCTTGCCGAAATCGCAATCGCATCTGATTTAGGATTACTAATCAATAAAGCAAAAATAAATGTTTTACCAGAACCATTGGAATTAAGTAAAGTTTTTAAACTAAACCCATATAGCACAATATCTTCTGGTTCTCTTTTAATTTCAATCAATGACGAGTTTGCTGAAGACTTAATTAATTTATTAAGAAAGAATGGGATTAATTCTGGAGTGATTGGAAATTTTACTTCAGAAAAAGGGGAGTATTTAATTCTCGATGAAAATCATAAGAAATTGCAAATGAATTATACTGAAGTAGACGAAATTACTAAAATTATGTAATCTTTAAGTTAATGGATATCAAATTTGTATTTTTAAGATAAATGTTCAGCTTTTATTCTTTTACTAAGATTTTTATTTTTGAATTTTCACTTTATATATACCGGTATTTTATATTTTTATAATTAAGGGTTGTTTAAACTAAAATTAACTAAATATATTCGAATAATTTATTAGATTAAAATTTGATTTATTGTGGTAAATAAGGAATTACTTACGATACTGAAATCCATTGGAGAGAAAGCGAAAGGGAAAGAATTAACGCTTAAAATGAATTCCCACGTTTTTTTCGATATTTTGGAATCTAATAATAATTCCTTTAAAGAATTTAAAGAAGAAATTAATAAAAAATGGAAACAGTTCAAAATTAAAAACCAAAATAGAATAATCAAGAAAACCTATAGTACATTTTTTTTCAGCTATTTTGATGAGTATTTTAAATATTACCTGCAAAATTTTTGTGGATTTGATACAAATTCCTTAGAATTAATAGAAAAAGAGAAGATATCTGACGACCAACTATTTTTAGAGTATAGCTAT
>JAUWDN010000145.1 GCA_030608765.1 Promethearchaeota archaeon | reverse complement strand
ATAGATACTATCATGTAAATCTGAATCTAGCGTTTCTATCGATCCTAATGTTTTTAGTGTCTCTAAAAAATTATAGATGTTGTATATATCAATTTCTCCCGTATCAAACATGGCTTGAAGTTCCTCTTCTAGATAAACCTTTAAAGCAGCAGTATCAACGCTTTTCGTCGCTTCAAATAGGACCTCAACAGTATAAGCGTTAAAGGTGTCTAAAATTTCTATTGCATTAGCTGTGTCTTGAGGGGAAACGCCAAAACTTTCGTTTCCTTCTTGATGTTCATAAATAAAATCGATTAAATGACTCTGACGGGTTTTTGCTAATGCTACTGGCGTAATGCTCAACATTAAAGTAATTAACAATAATGCAAATGTTAAATTCCGAACTCTGTTTTTCAATTAAAAAAAAACCCCAATCTGGTTTTAACTAAATTTTAATTTTTTAAATTTAACGTGAAATTAAAAATTAACGATCTTTTGAGTTTTTAGTTAGATTATCCTAAATTATGATAAAAATCAAAAATAAATTGATCAAAATAAAATCTAAAAAATTTCACTAATGTTCTTATATAAAGCAGCACTGTTGGTTTTAAATTCTTCGTGGGTTACAAATAGGCTTTGAAAGCTGGTTAAGCTTCCTAGAATGCTAGCACCATTAAATATCGCAAACTGTAGGCTTTCGGGAACGAAAAACCTTAATACTTGTTCCGATGATTCATAAAAACCAGAGAATTCTCGAGCAGGGGGCGTGTTTTTTATGATTTCAAGAGGGATATCGGATATCTCTGTTAGTGGAAAACTTTTTCCACAATAAGGACAAAAAATCGAGTCTTCATCTTTAACTCTTTTTTTACAATTAGGACAAAGTCTCTTTCCTTTTTCGAGTTTAGGTTTTTTACCTATATTGAAGTTTCCAATTGAAAGCTCGGGTAAAACAATTCTTCCGTTACAAGATGGACAAAATTCCTTACCGTCAGTAAGATCTACTAACTTACCACAGTGAGGACAATTATCTTCACTTTTCTGTGATTTCTTCTTTGATCTCATTTGTTGCTTTTCTTCCCTTGAAAGCTTGACAATTTTGGGTTTAGGTATTTTTCCCAATTGGGGGATTAATCGAGTTAATTCCAATCTTAATCTTTCTTCAAATCCAGAATAAGAGAGATTTCCACCAGAGATCATAATGTGGGAAAGAAGGTCGCTCCAATAATATTTATCAATTCCTTGTAAGCTATTTATTACGGCTTGTGGAATATTTAATATGTTATAACCTAATAAATTAGGTTTAAATACTACTTCGGGAGCCTCGTGGAAGATATAGTTTGGGATATTAATATTAGATCCATCTGGCATAGTAAAACTAAAAGTGTCGTCAACTTTTGGAGGATGTTCGGGATCTAAGGAGAAAAAACAGTTTTTTTCTTTAATTTCTTTGATTATCTCGTCAACAGCACTAGATTCAATATTGATACCTTCCCTCATTAATAAATTCTTTAAGTGTTGATTAACATCAGTACCCGCTAATGTTAATTTTTGAACTGCTTGATCAACAATTTCCCCTCTCAAGATTGGGCATACCCACGTGATTCCATCACCGCTTTCAATTACTATTCCAGTTGTTAAACCTACACTAAATAACGACAGTATTGGAGTTGGAATCATTATTAAGCTTTTTACTCTATGGGTTTCATACAAAACACGAGCAATATATTCTTTAGTTTCCCGCTGAACAAACGGAGGTTCAGTGTATAATACAGGATAATTAGAAAGATTTTCAATTCTTAATAGCGAATAGAAAATGTAATTTAAGATTTCATAATAATCGTTCCAATCCATTATCGCACCCCTTTCGATAGGGTGCTTAATTTTTAGAACTCCTCTCATTTTTGAAGCGTCTGACCCTATATATATATTTCGGCCACTAACATCAACCATAACAGCTTTATATTTTTCTTTACCCGTAATCGTGGGGAAAACAAACCTAGGACTAGGCTCTCCCGCGAATCCTATTTTAGTATAGGCTGAACCAATGTCGACAATAATCGGAGTTCCGGGTAATGGTATTGCCATGCTTGATCAGTTATATTTTTTTAAGAGTTTATGTTCTTTTATATAAATCCAATAATATAATAAAATGATTTTCCTTAAATAAATAATTTTTCCAAAAGAGGAAGGATAAATTAGAATATCTTACTAAATGAATATTTAATCTTTTAGATAATTAAATAACATTCTAATAAACTGAATTATATTAATCAATTTTTAACGATTTTTCTAGTTTCTTTTCAATTCCTTCTAGCTCGGTAAAAAGATTTTTATACGTCCTCAGTAAATACTTACCCCAATCGTTTAATTTAACCCATCCCCCTCCACCAAGACCGCCTTTTCTAGTTTCTACGGGGGATTTTCCTGACCTTTCTTTGATTTTATTCAAAATGTTCCACGCGTATTTGTAAGAGTAACCACACTCTTTCGCTGCTTTTGTTAAAGATTTGGGCTCGTTGTTATCCGTATTATCAATACATTCAAGTAAATTAGCCCATCCAGAACCTAAAATATTCTTTCGACCCTTGTCTTGAATTTCTAGCCAAAATTTAATACCAAAACCAATTTTTCTTTTTAATTTTTCGATATCATGTTTATCCTCAAATTTTTCACCAGAAGGTTCTTCCATATTATTTAATTGATTTACTTAATTTTAATTGTTTTTTATAAGAGTAAAGAGAAAAACATTAAAGTTAAGTCAATTTTTTTTTTGTAAAATAACTAAAATGAATAAAGATGTTTTTTTCTAATACAGAGAGCTCCGTAAAAATAGGTAGAAAAGTCACTGAAGACGTGTACCATTTCGGAGAAAACCCGATGTTGGATTGCAATCAGTTTATAATCAATGACAAAAGCACGGGTGAGTTAGCGCTTTTTGATTCTGGAAATGGAGTTTCCTTAAAGGGTTTATTCGAAGGTATGAATAATTTGGGTTTAGATTACCGAAAAATAACTAAAGTATTTCTAACTCATGAACACGTAGACCATGTTCTTGGCTTGTATCCGTTGATAAAAGCTCTAAAAAGTAATCCTCCTGAATTATATGCTTATGGCGAAACAACGAAAATATTAGAAGAAGGCAACGAATCAAAGATTTTTCCCGGAAATCTTGGGATCAGCCCAAAAACATTCGGTTTAGAAATTATCCCTTTAGAAGTAAATAATCTGAACATAGATGAAACAATTAGCATAGGCTCAGAATTCACTTTTCAAATTTATTATACTCCCGGTCATTCCCAAGGATCAATCTGTTATTATGAATCCACTAAAAAAATCTTAATTCCAGGAGATTTAGTATTTACAGGAGGAAGTTTTGGAAGATACGACTTTCCAGGAGGTTCTTTAGACGCATTAATTGAATCCATCAAGTTTGTCAACGATTTAGACGTTAAATATTTACTTCCGGGGCATATGGGTATAAGTGATAACGGAAACCAGCAAATAGATTATTCCTATAAAATGGTCCAATCAATTAGAAGCTTTTTTTAAATTTTGATTAACTTTACACATTTACTTTGCTCAGTTAGGAATCTATAGAACTTAATTTCTTGGCTCATTTGATAAATAATTGATAAGAACATTTTTTAACCTAAATATATATTTTATATTTAAAATATAAAAAAAAAACGAATCAAAAATTGTGAATAAAATGAATGATAAACCAACTAAACCAATAACCGAAGTTTACTTAAGAACTTACCCAAAGGTTATATTTTTCTGGCCTATGACACTCGTTTCGCTTCTATTATGGCCTCTGCAATGGATTTACCCAGAACCTATTGCATTGTTCGGTAACATCTGGCTTATCGTATTTTTCGTTAACATGTTTATCGTTGCTTTCGATTTTAGCAGCACGAAGTTTTTCGTTTTAATTCTTGTGGTAGTTATTGTTGTGATCTTGCTTGTCTTTTTAGTGCCTGGAATGTTTACTACTGTTCCAGAAGGAACTTTTAATCCGAGTTTAACAACAGAATTCTATTTTATAGTTACTGTACTAATGGCGTTTATATTAGGCCTTGTTGTATTGGGATCGAGATTTGATTACTGGAAAATTGAAAGAAACGAAATTTATCATAAGAAAGGAATATTTTCTTCTGCTGAGAGATTGCCCACGAAAAGCTTAAGAATCTTGAAGGAAATCCCAGATGTGTTTGAATTCTTTATATTACGTGCTGGATCAATTACGCTTATGCCTGGTCATGGTGATGTAATTCCGTTGAATACCGTGCTAAACATCAACAAGAAGCAGAAGCAGATAGACTATTTATTGAGCCATGTATCAATAGAACCAGACGAATTGGATGCATAAATCAGAGTAAAATAAAATCGAACGAATAACATTATTTTTTTAATTTTTTTATTTTTTTATTTTTTTATGGATTATCATTAGATTTAAGAATTAAACTATATTTTAAGTAATACAGATGACTCACCCTCTAATTTTATTGTTCGATTTTGATGGCGTAGTTATTACTCAAAAAGCTCTTGAATTTACTGCTTCATTGTACTTAAAAAAAAGATTTTACAATTGGAGAAACACGGAGTCTTTAAGATTAATAGATATTGCAAGGATTTTTGAGGAAGCTGATTCGAATAACAGATTAAAGGCAATTTTTAACGTTTATCGAGCATATAAAAGATATATTCCAAGTAGATGGA
>JAUWDN010000290.1 GCA_030608765.1 Promethearchaeota archaeon | reverse complement strand
GTAGGTAATGAACTTAATTTCGGTTCGGATGAATTAGACATTATAAAAAATCTTGAATTCTTTTCTTGGAAGCAAGCATTATTAGGAAAAAAAGAGATCGAAAGGTTAAGCTTAGAAATCGCAGTTCCAACTTTTTTAATTAAAAAATTAGCAGCTGTGATGGATTTAGAAACTATCAGAGCAAATATTAAACAAATGGATGCTAAGGTGGGCGGTGAAACATTCTTTTTTCGATATAATGATTTGATATTTGATAAAAACCAACAAGATTCATTAAATTTTATTTTAAAGGATTTAGCAGAACACGGAATTAATGCTAAACGAGATAAGCATTTCTCAAGAGTTTTTTATACAGAATTAAAACATAAAAAGAAAATCCTTTTCAATAGATTATATAAAGAAGGCAAACTCGTTATCCAGGATAAGGCTTCTTTTGCCGTAACCCACCTTTTAGAACCTCAAGCAAATGAGTTAATTTGCGATATATGTGCCGCGCCTGGAATAAAGACTAGCATAATTGCTCAGTTATCTCAAAATCAAGCGAAAATTATAGCCAACGACTTTAGCAAACCGCGAGTAAGTGTAATGAGACCACTTTTAAGAAAGTTAAACGTATTAAATACCAATCTGTTGAATTCAGATGGTATTAAATTACCGGTTAGATTTACCGACTTTTTCGATAAAATTTTATTAGATGCACCTTGTACTGGAAGTGGAACGTTTTCGACAAATCCCGAACTTAAATGGCGTCAGAATGAGGGATTTTTACATCAAAATCTCGTGCTTCAAGAGAAGTTACTTAAAAGTGCTATTAATTTATTAAAATCCTCTGGAATTCTCGTTTATTCTACGTGTAGCCTTTATCCAGAGGAAGGGGAGTACCAAGTTCTAAAATTTTTGAACCATTTAATACCTATGGAACTTCCAACATGGTTTTCTCCTAGCTATAAGATAGACAACCAGCATATTCTTGGGACAGGAAGATTGTTTCCTGCAACCCACCACACAAAAGGATTTTTTATCGCAAAATTCAAAAAAAAATAAATTCTATAATACTAGAACAACTTTTTCTAAGGTGGAGTTAAAATAACTGGAACTAAATATTGGACTGTTGGACAAATTGATGCAACTGGCGTAACAGGTCCCCATGTTAAGGAGTTAGAAGATGTTAGCAAAGCAAAACATCACCTCTTCATTGATATCAACATGGATACGCTCAATAAGATAATAACAGAGGATATTGGAGGGAAAATTGAAAATATTGGTCTCAACGAAGATTGGACGATTACATTAGAAATGTTTCCTGAAGTAAATATTCATTTAGCTTATTCTTATTTCGGAGATGAATTTGGGGATGGCATCACAGCTGAATTTAAGTGCTATTTTTCCGGAGAAAGAGCGATAACCGTACCTGGGGAAGATACCATAACCTACGTTGATATAATCTTTGGTTTTATAGAACGAATGATTAACCATAAAGATCCTTTTGAGAAATCTTACGATACAAAAACAGATTTAATGAAAAAGGTATTAACCCAACGATTAGAGCCATTTACCTTATTAAAAGGAAAAGATCAGAAAAACCTCGCTGAATTTTTAGGCGCTAAGGTCTGGAATACAGGAAATGGCTGGCGAATTAAAAAAGAAGTTTTTCCGGGGATCTATATCGAATTAACATACGATGCTCAGGAGAAACTAAATATAGCTTATACCGGTGAAGCACTCTCTAAAAAAGTAGGTAGTTATCACATGGAATTTCTGGGAATTTTCCTAATCAATCATATTCTCCGATATATCACTTTAAATAACATTGACAAGGAATTGCCTGATATTTGTTATATAATGTTTTCTAGGATGTTTACTAAAGAAAAAGATTGGAAACATAACCTTATGTAATTAGTTCATTAAAAATATAAAAAATTAGAAAAAAAACTAGTTAGCAGTCCATAAAATTGTTCTACCTTGTTTCCTTGCGCGTTTTACCTTTCGGGAACTTTCTAAGCCAGCCATAACCTTCCATATCTGAGAATTACTTAATTTGAAATATTTTCTTAGCTCCGGAGTAGACATTTCTATGCCACTCAATAGATTTACGATTAGTCGTTTCATCTCTTCGATTGTGTTCTCGTTAGATACAGTTGGGACAATCTTTTCTTCTTCACTCACATCCATCTCGTGAATAATTCTATTTGCAATCTTGTTAAGCTGTTTAATATTTCTATCAATTCCTTGTGGTTTCATAAATAGACAACATAGTTCTAGGTCACTTGGGAATGCTACAATGTAAAACTTATCGTACAAAATCGCTCTTGGTTTTTTTCCCGCATTACCTCCTCGAAAAGCTAGGTAAAAATTCATAGCAAAATCGTCTAATTTCAATAGATTTGTAGGGCTTCCATATTCTTTTTTCCATTTGAGGAAAGGACCGTCTATCATATCGAAACCTATCAAAGCCGCGCCGAAAAGTTCATCTTCATTAAAGTTCATCTTTTTTTAACCTCCTTCTTATTACAATTTGGTTTAATTCTTTTCTAATAATCTCCATTAACTTAATTCTTTCAGTGGGGTTTATTGCTGTAAGTCCATACGTTTTAACATGAAGTATATCTTCCACTCTTTCGGGAGTCATTCGACCATTGTTTTTTTTTAAATCTTGTTTGTTTGCTATAGCAACTATTGGACAATCTTTATCAATAAAATGGGTAGCGTAATTGATCAATTCTCTAGTATTTAAAACATTTCTTGGAGTAGAGTCAGTTACAACAAAAATGACATCTGAACCTAATAGATAATCTCTTGAATAAGTTTTG
>JAUWDN010000191.1 GCA_030608765.1 Promethearchaeota archaeon | reverse complement strand
CTTTTTGATGTTGAAAGCTAATCGTAATAATTCACATAAGAATTTCTAATTTCTAATATCATTAACTTAATATTACAAGTAATAAAAGCATACCTTCAACTTATTTTTGCTTGAAATAAGTTTTAAATACATCGGATCTATTTTTCATATTATGAACGAGTTTAGAGACAATTTTGGAGATGGGTTCCAACAGAAGTCTAAATACATTAGGAATAAGTTACCTCGACACGCTTTAGATTGGTCTAGAAAGCCTAAAACATTTAAAACTTATCCTGATGCTGTTAAAAAAATCAATCTACCGGACCCAAAATTTGACAAAACAATCCAATTCTGGAGTGTAATCAAAAATAGACATTCGACTCGAAAATTTACCGAAGACCCTTTATCTTTAATGGAATTTAGTTTACTTCTATATGGAATGGCTGGTTTAAATAGGATTTTTCCACAATTTTCGTTTAGAACAGTACCCTCAGCGGGAGGTTTGTTTCCAATTGAGATTTTTCCAGTTGTCAATAATGTAGTGAGCTTACAAAAAGGATTATATCACTATAATATTCAGGACCATTTATTAGAGCAATTAAAAGAAGGTGACTTTCGAGATAAGGTAGCTAAGGGATGTCTTGATCAAAGTATGGCTTTTTCCTCCTCTGTAAACTTCATTTGGACTGCTGTAATTGGGCGATCTCAATGGAAATATTTACAGAGGTGCTACAGATACATTTATTTAGATGCTGGGCACATTGGACAAAACTTTTATCTGGTTGCTGAAGCGCTAGGTTTAGGAGCTTGTACGATTGGAGCTATTTATGATAATGAGTTAAATCAATTTCTCGAAATCGATGGAAAAAATGAAACTACTATATATGTTGGCGTCGTAGGAAAAATATAAAAAAAAAAGGTTAGTGTTTATTCCTTTCTTCCTCGAAAGAAGTTTAGAATTAATACAGCCGCTAAAGCCCCGAACCCTATAACTAAACCAAGAATTAAACCGAGAACGAACGGATCGAGAGGTATGCTAGGGGATGCCGGTGCTTGGCAGATATTTTCTTCGTAGATGTTGTCAAGGCTATTAGTTTCGTTGTAGCAGTAAACGTTATTTGCTAAATTATTTCCGTATATAATGTTTTCATTACTCGACATTAAATTGGTTCCGTTTACGTTGTTATAGGCAGTATTCGAAGTTATGCTATTACGATCGCTTAAATATAAATGAATTCCGTTTAATTTATTGTCATTAGCGCGATTTACCGTTATTAAATTCAAATTTGAGCTGCTAAGAAAAAAGCCGTGATGTTCGTTATCGGACGCTGTATTATCGGAAATTAAGTTATTGTGACTATTCGTGTATAAGGCAATTCCACTTTCGTTATTAAACGACGCTAAGTTACCATTTAATATATTAAGCTGAGAGCCTGATGACAATCGGATGCCATTTTCTCCGTTATGGTGGAGGTTGTTAGTTTCTAGTCTATTAAAATCGCTACTAGACACACTTATTCCACTTTCATTGTTGTGGAAGATTTCATTATCCAATAATGATATGTTTTCACTGTTAGTTAGTGCTATCCCATTAATACCACAAAGATTTACAGCATTTTTATAAATTAATGTATCTTCAGAATCTGCGACTAATATTCCGTCAAGTAAACTTAATGAAACGGTATTGTCTTCAACAGTATTATTGTAACTATTACTTATGTAGATTCCATTAGCGATGCTTCCTTGTACTCCATTCCCAGAGACTAAACAGTAATCACTATCATCAATGACAATCCCATTCACGTTATTTTCTACAACTGAGTTTCCTGTTATCGTTGAGTAATCTGAGTCGAAATTATAAATTCCCATCTCATTTTCATTGACCGTGCTACCCGTAATTGTTGTATAATCGCATGTAAGGATAAACATTCCAAAGTTCCCGTTTTCATTCATAAAGTTTCCGTCAAAAACACAATTTTCTAAGTTATCAACATTGATCCCATCAACTGGATTATTACTTGCAATATTTGAATAAAAAGATAAATCGGTTGAATCAGAAGCTAGTATTCCAATAAAACCATTCGCTGAACAGTTATTATTTCTAAAGACAATTTGGCTACAATTCATGGTATCGAGTCCAAAAAATGAACCATGTATATGATTATCTTCAATTAGACCATTCGTAGTATTTAAGAGCCATATTCCGTAAATTCCTCCAGTAAGTTCGCAGTTTAGAACCCTAAAATGTTTCCGGGAGTGTCTAATATGTAAAGCAGCATTAAGAGTTGTTATATTAAATAAATGATCGCGAATTATATACGGATCTCCAACTGTTCCAGAGCCTGTACAAATCCCCACGGCCTTTGCCGTTTCCCAATCACTAGCAGGGTTAGTATCGTCAATTAGAACATTCGTAGTATATACTGTGGAAATTCTTAGATCGTTAATCAATTTAATTTGTTGTGTGTGAGAATTTGAATTCAGAGAAGAGAAAACGAATCCGAAATTAATTACTGAGACTGAGAAAAAAATCGCGACTAAAATTGCAAATTGTTTTGTTTTATATCTCATTTTTTACACATTTGTTATTAAATAAATAAGGATTTAATAAGAACTTATGAGCAACCTTTTTATTTAAATTTATGCTCTATTCTTCTTAAATGTCTTTCTTGTTAGGTTATTTTACTTTAAGAAATTGAAGGTTAGGTCAAAATTTTTTAAAGATTTATTATTGAACATGCTTGATAGTTAATATTAAATCTTAGGAATATATCTTTCATATCATAAATTAATTATTTTAGAGATTTCAATATCTGATTTATAAAGGACGGAGTATAATTTTAATGACTGATCCAAGGACAGCCTCAAAAATCAGTGCTAAACTCGACAAGTATTTCCACAAAATCTTTAATCCGAGTCATATTGCCTATACGATTTTCTTTTTTATTGAAGTTCTTATCTTAATTGTGATCTTTTTCTTAGGGAGTACTATTTTAGGGGATATCGGGTTGTTCTTAGCAACGATGTTCTCACTTTCTTTTATAATAATGATGCTTTTAGGTACTTACTCCAAATTGGAAACCTATCTTTTTTCAAAAAGCTTGGATCAGCATAAAACACTGATTTTTGTTGGTTCTTTAGGATTTAGTTTTATAATAGTTGGGATGTATTTTTTATTTGGGAATTCGCCACAGATTCCGATTCAATTTTTGGGTTGGGATTATATCCTCCCTGGCTTTTATATAATAGTATATTTTGGATGGAATATGGCTCAAATCTTCTTCTTAAAGACGAGTTTTGAGAGTATCTCCGATAAAGCAAATTCTAAGATTTTACCAAATAGGGAGTCAAAAAGAAATAAGACCTTTAGCGTCGTGTTTTTAATTCTGGTAGTAATATTACCAATTTTAACTCAATTAGGAACGTACTTTGCATTCATTCCGTTTTTTGAGCCTCAAAACCCGAGTGATTCTATAGAGCCTCTCTTGTGGTTTAACGGATGGAATATCGCCATGTATCTTGTTATCTTGTTAATATCCTACCGACTGATTTTTCTTTTCATAAAAAGTATGAAAAACGATACATTCAATATATTTTCCTCGGTGTTTTATATCTTAGTTTGGTTAATTATTTGGTATAAGTCCTTTAGTTTTATTAATTCCTTTAGGAGCGTTACTGAAGCGTTAGGTATTGATGCTTTTCGGGCAGTTATCGATGTATTATTGATGATTTTTACTGCAGTTTTAGTTATTAGAAGTTTGGGTAACAGAACTTTTAAATTCAGGATTTTTAATCCTAATAATTTAGCTTTTTTTCTATTTGCATTCACATTAATATACATTGAAGGTCAGTTCGTTATGATAACAGGAGCAGGCTCAATCTCATCAACATATACAGACCTTAAACAAGTCAATTTAGCAAACAACTTTATTGTTTTGTTGATTACAATTGTTTTCTATTGGTTTTATTCAAAGTACGTTTTAGAGAAAAAAGGTTTGATAGTGAAAAAGTTATTC
>JAUWDN010000018.1 GCA_030608765.1 Promethearchaeota archaeon | reverse complement strand
AAATATCTCAATCAAAATAATTTAAATCTGTTTATGTTGTATTTCTAACATCCTTAATGACTTCATAAGTTCTTCGTAGTAATTCATACGCGACTTGGGGGGGTTTCCAGCCGCGTAACCCACAATCTGGTCCTACGAATTTAACTCGATCTTCGTAATGTTCAAGAGCAAAAAGTAAATTCTTCTTGATGAATTCTTTTGTATCTATTAAGCCCATAGTTCCTTCAAATGTTTTGAACTCATCAAGCGAAGCCCCCGCATCCAACCTTTCAGCCATTATGCTATTTATATTCGTTCTCGTGATACCAACTCGAATAAATTTGTCATTCTGATCCAAATCCCTTTTTGAGATAATGTTTGAGTGATCAGAGGCATATTCGCAAGTTAGCACATCAATATTAGTTGCTTGAATTGGAATATCATATTTTTTTAATGTATGAATATGAATTTGGATAACGGCATCTAAGCCCTCTACAGTTTTATCAAACGCTTTAATCAAGGCATCATCTTCAATATTAAACATATCAACATACCCAAACGATGGTTCATCTATCGAGATGATGGAGTTATTTAGATATTTGGTGTTAATTATTGATTTTTTAAGAATTGAGTTGAGAGATTTAGCATAATTCATTGCGATATCAGGATATAACGTAAAACCATGCTTTTTGATGTATAATTCTATAGGCCCTGTAATGCATACTTTTATTTCAAGAGCATTTCCAGTTCTATCATAATAATCTTTCGAAAAATTTTTTAAAATGAAGAGTTCTGGAATGATCCCTTTTTCAGGATCAATCAAAGATGGCTCTACTTCATAATCTTCAATAGGTTTTAAAAATTGGGTATACATGTCCATATGTTGGGGGTAATTTATTATCTCTACTCCTGCATTTAATTTTAACTGAAACGATTGGAGAAAAGGATGGATGAAAAAATTGTAAATTCCCCTATTCTCAAATATATCTGCGTTATTTATAAGTCCCTTGTATCCTGCCCAATAAAATTGCTTGAACTTATCAATATCAATATAGTCTGGTAATGGAAAACTACCAACATCATCAAATTTTGGAAATTCTATCATTTAACTGTAAGAACTTGAAATTTTGGCATTTCTAATTAAACATTATAGTATTCCTTTATTAAATAATCTATTCGATTTCCATCCAAATCAAATAGTTGGTAAAAAAGGTTATTAATGATTTCTTGAATATAATCGTCGTTCTTTTCATACATCGCTTTGATTATCATCTCTTTAATTGTTATATTCTTAGCGGTATGTAAATAATGGAAGGATTCTAATTGACTACTATATTTGTAAATATTAGATGGCATGACTGGATTTACTGAATAAACAAGCCAATTGGTTAATAGTTGAATTACTTCAATAATTGAATGTTTTTCCGTAGACTTGAATGCATTAAGGGTTGGTAGAGGAATTCCATTCTCAATTTTTGTTTTACTCCTTTTTACTGCTAAACTTTTTGATTTAAAGAGGAAGGATACGATTTTAGAGTTTAAATAAGCAAGTAAGAATAGAAGTGGGAATTCGGGAAGTTTCTTAGACCACAAAAAATAAGTGTCTGATGTTGCATAGTATTGATCTAAGGCATATCCAAATATATTTTCTTGAGAAATGAACTTAAAAAAAATCTTTGGGCTATTATCATATAAAGGTTCTAAATTAACTAAACCTTTACCCAGACTCTGCCTAATATGGCTTCCTCTACGGGGGAAATAGAAATCGTAACGATTTTCATTAGCATTTTTTAATGTTTCCTTAAGTTCTTGTTCAAATTGTTTCAAATATTTAGAAAGGTTAGGGTATATCTTAGAGATTTGATTTTCTCTTTCTCCAATCTCAAAATGCTCGAAATCTGATTTATTAAAAAAAAGCAAGTATCCTTCTTTTTCTTCAAGAAGATATCCGTATGGTTTAATAGCTCTACTTTTGTAAAGTTTTTTTAACCTCTTATTCTCAAGTGGATTCAATTTGGTGAATTTATCATTAATTTTAATTAAGATGTCATCCCCATCAAAAATTATCTGTTCATTTTCTTTTAAGATAAAAATACCATCCTTTATAAGTATTAATCCGTTCCTAATATTGAAATAATCTCCTAATAAGTTCAAATTTTTATCCTTTATACAGAAACTTTCAATTTGCATAATGATTTCCTTAACATCTCTTGGATATAGCAAATTCCAATTATTTTGTAGAGACAGATCATTATTAGTTAAACCTGAAGTGTATTTTTTAATAGAGTTATGATTAGAATTATCAAGGATTTTTGAAAACAAGAGTTCATTATATTGATGAACCGATATATTAGTATCTTTATTTCTATTTATCTGAATGATTTGGATGTGTTTATCAATGATTTTTTCTTTTTCAAGCATATTCTTTTTTTGTAGCACAAAAATACAATTATGTTGACCTTTAGCATCATTAAAAACTTTAATTCTTGATAAATCAATATAGTGTATCATGAAGCAATCATTTGTAATGTGAGGTTTAAGATACTTTATCCCTGTCTTTTTTGATTTAGTTAACCAGTAATTGGTAGTTATAAAAGATAACAATCCTCCCGGTTTTAGTTTGTCTATTGCTAAATGAATGAAAAAATAAAATAAATCCATATTTCCAACGAAATATTTCTTACAAATCGAATAATTCTTTACAAGCTCTTGAAAAATTTGGGCGTTATAGTTTTGTCCTAAATAAGGTGGATTTCCTATAATGATATCAAATTTTTCGTTAGCGTCTGATCCTAAGAAATTCTCAAATTTAAGCTCTACATTTGGATAATTTTTTAAAAGGGAAGTTCTTAAAGATTGATCTAATTCATAGGCAGTTATATCAGTGAATCCTTCACCTAATAAATAATTAAGAAAGATTCCTTCACCTGCACTAGGTTCGAGAATTTTAATCTTAGCAATGGTAGACTCATTATGTATGGAAAAATAATGTTGTTTAATGTTTTTAACCATGAACTCCGCTATATAATCAGGAGTAAAAATTTGACTTAATCGATTTTTATTCGAATCCATTATTTTCTAGATTGTTGAAAGAAGCTAAATATTTGAAGTTTTTACTTAGGTTTAATTTTCGTCAAAAAAGAAATGATAAAAAGAAAGATTTTTTAATGCTCGTGTTGATGTTCGTGGCCTTGAGATTTAATATTTATGGGTTGCATTTTACCAATTGCCCAGCCAGCCACCTCATTAAGAGATGGATGAATTACCATCGACTTATAAACCGGCATAAAAGAACCTGCCTCAGGACAAGCTCTACCCAACTTGTTAGCACCCGTTCTTGCAGGAAAATCGGGAGAATCACAAGTGTATCCAGCATTCATTAAATATACGAAGGGTTGAACAAGTATCACAGCATGAGGTCCAACCGCATGTGCACCTAATAATTTATATGATTTATCGATGACCAGTTTAACAAAACCATCATCTACATCGTCATTTTCATAACCCATCGCAAAGCCTTTCGCTACTGAAGAGTAATGATTTACAGCAACGAATATCTCGTGACCCTTTTCTATAGCTTCTTTTTGGGTCATACCCACATGTCCTATTTGAGGTGATGTAAAAATAGCCCAAGGTATTACTGAATAATCAGCTTCCTTTTTATCGCTTTCAGGACCGAATATGTTGTTAGCACAAAGATCCGCTTCATAGTTGGCTTTGTGTCTGAATTGATAAAGACCGTTAGCATCCCCAAAGCACCAGATATTTGGTTTTGCAGTTTCTAAGTATTTGTTGGTTTTAATCCAACCTCTTTCGTTAGTTTCAACTCCAGTCTTCTCAACTGCTAATAAATCAGCATTAGAACGACGTCCCGCAGCAACTAAAATTTCTTCGGCTTGTAATTCAATTTCTTTTCCACTCTCAACATCTTGAACTGTAACTGTTTTGAGTTTCTTTTTAGCGCTTACTTTAATCGCCTTATGGTTTACTAACACAGTCATATGTTTCTTAAAATTTCGTTCCAGGAATTCGCTTATTTCAGGCTCCTCAGTCATGACTAGGCGAGGTAACATCTCTACAATAGTTACTTTCGTGCCAAAAGCGGAAAAAATATGGGCAAATTCAGCGGCAATAACCCCACCTCCAATAATAATTAGACTTTCCCACGGCTTCTTAGGGAATTTATCACCAAAAAAGTTCTCGTTTGTTATGTATTCTATTTCGTCTAACCCTTGTATAGGAGGAATAAAAGAACGGGCACCAGAAGCTAAGACAAATTTTTCTCCCTTAAAGTGACCGATAATTTTATCAGACCCTACAGATTTAACCTGCATTTCATAATCTCCAATAAATTCACCTGTTCCCTTATAAAGTTTCAAGTTTGGTACGTGTGATAGCCCTTCTTCCATTCCCTTGCTCTCATCAATTTGACTCCACATTCTTTTACCAATTAAGTCCCAATCAATGCCTTCGACTCTAAATTTTATCCCTACTTTAGCGGCATGCTCTGCCTCTCTTATTAAGTCTGCGGGGTGAACCAATACTTTTGATGGAATACAACCACGAGTTAAACATGTCGCTCCAAGTTTCGCGTTTTCAACTAGAGCGCATTTTAATCCCATTTGAAGTCCATAATTAAGGACACTTAGCCCCGCTCCAGATCCAACAACTACTAAATCAAATTTCTCCATAAATTCAATTCTACATCTATCATTTTTAAAGTTTTTACTAATGAGTTAAAAAAAGCCGTAATGGTAATACTTACTAGGATTAGACCGGAAATCGATTAAAATCTCAAATGCATTAAAAATTAAAGAAAATGAAATCAAATCAAAAAAAAAGGAAGAAAAATATGTTTATTCTTTAAATTTATCCTTTAATAATACTCTCTAATTTTGGAAAAATTCGAGGATAATGGACAGCCATACAATGAATTCCTGCAAGGAGGTTTCTTTTTCGCAATTCTGTTATGAACGGTTTAAAAAGTTCGTAATTATATTGATCGTATAATTTTTTCTGTTCCTTTTTATCAGTAACTTCTTTCTTTACGCTCTTCCACTTAGCTAGGATTTCTTTAGGGACGCTAACGCCTGGCACAAAAGTATCAAAACCTTTCGCCATTCCATACGACTTCATTGGAAAGATCCCAAGTAATATCGGCACTTTATACTTCTTAATTTCTGTTAAAAACTCTATAGTTCGATCGAGGTCATAAACAACTTGAGTCTGTATAAATTCACAACCCGCTTCTGCTTTTCTACCTATTTTTAATATTTCTGCACCCATTGGTTCAGCATTAGGATTTGCTGCCGCGCCTACGTGTAGTGTTGGAGGTGCTTCGATTTCATTTCCGTTAATAGAGCCTTTGTCAACCATTTCCCTCACTAACTTTACCAGCGTTGCGGAATCAAGATCAAAAACAGGTTTTGACTCGGGCATATCGCCTAAGGCTGTGTGATCGCCCGTAAGGGAAAGCACATTGCGTATCCCTAGAGCGTGCGCTCCCATAATCATACCTGCAATTCCTAACTTATTAACATCCCTCACAGTCATTTGCCAAACGCATTCTAAACCGGCTGCTTTTTGAATTAAATGGGTTGCAGCCATAGAGTTTATTGTTACAATTCCTAAGGGACTATCTGTCACATTTGCAGCAATAACATATGGAGCCATTTCTTTAGCTTCATTGATAGTGTGTGAGAGATCTGTTGTCTTTTCAGGCTCAAGTTCTCCTGTTAATATAAATTCACCCTTTACGATGGCTTCTCCTAATTTAGAATATGTTTTTACTTCTGTCATTTTCACATCTATCTCCATACAACCTCTCTTTGATGGCCAATATCACTCCAATCTATGGGGTCTCTTAATTTTGCGAACAAATCCAAACGTCCTAATTCTTTCAAGCGATTATAAATCAATATCCATCCGCAATCCTTCTCATAATTGCCTACTTCACACTTTCCATCCACCATTCCACCGCAAGGTCCATTCATAAGCGCTTTAGCGCAGGTTGTTACAGGACAAATCCCACCAGTTTCGTTTAACAAGCAATCTCCACACCCTTGACAGCGCATATAGAAGCGTCCGATGCGTTCCGTCATGCCTATAAACTCAGTGTTATTAGCCGTAAAAACGGGTATTTCTGGATGATTTTTTGAAAGAACTTTAATAATTGATTGTACTCCTAAACCGCAAGCTAAAGTTAAAATAGCGTCAGATTTCTTAACATCATCATCAATAACTCGCAAATCTTTTTTCATCACGCGGTTATCACAAACATCTTCGCTTACTATTGCATTAGTAACATTAAAGCCTCTTTCTTTTAGTTTTTTCGACCATTCCTCAGCCCCTTCAGTCCCTCCAGTTTGACAGAGAGCCGCGCAAACCCCACAACTCACGACTAGTACATTTTTAACTTTATAATTGTTAAGTGCTTCAAAAACTTCTTCCTCTGGTTTTTTTGTAGTTATTACAACCATAATTTTTAACTCTTTTTTTTGATTTTAGTAGATTTTACATTTTTAAAAGTGTAATATTTAGAAAAAATTAACTAATCCATTTTAATTTATTTATTTACAATAAATAAACAATTAGATGTATAAAATTGATCATTTTGTTGAAATATGTAAACTAACTGATCGAAAAACTCTCAAATCACAAGTTGCGATAAAATGAAAAAAAAGCTTAAAATTGAGCAGTTCTGGTTTAAGTTTAATCAAATTTAGAGATTTGAAAACTAAATATTTAAACAAGAAAACCTTACAATACATCATGTCGGATATTGATAATTATGAGATTGTAAGACAAAAATTAAGTCTCGGGTCTTTATACGCGCCAAAACATATGAAAATTCTTGAATTGATGAAAATCTTATGGAATGAAGAGGAGATTGAAATACTTTCCAAGTTTGAAGGCGCTGATAAATATACTTCGGTAAAAGCGTTAGAAAAATCAACTGGCATTCCCAGAGATCAATTAGTGTCTATTTTGGATGGGTTATACGATAAAGGTACAATTGCCAAAGTAGAGAATGTATATGGGTTAGTTCCGATTCTTCCAGGCATATTTGAAAGATATTTTATTAGAAGGAACGACTCTGAAGAAAATTTAGCAAAAGTAGCAGAATTATATCGATGGTTTTTTAAGAGTTTTTTACCACCATTCTTAGTTGAAACAAACTTGAAATTTTTTAGACCGAGATTACCCATCGACGCTAAGGATAAATTAATTGAAATTGACGAATCTCTTGATGTCGAGTCTCAAATTCTTCCGTATGAATTAGTTTCTCAATTGGTTGATAATTACGAGGTCTTCACTGTTATTCCTTGTCAATGTCGCTTAATTGCAGAATATGCCGGGGATCCATGTAAAGTAGCACCGGCTGAAATGGGGTGTTTTTTAGCGGGAGAAGGTGCTCAATCCTCTATTGAACGAGGAGCTCCTATGCTTAATAAAGAAGAAGCAATAGAATATCTAAAAAAAACAGAAAAAGCGGGATTAATTCATAGTTGTGTAGCCGACAGCAGTATTGAATCCACTTTATTCATATGTAATTGCTGTAGCTGTCATTGTGGGGCACTGGTAGCCGCAAAAGAACATAAATACTATGCCACTTTAGCATCCAACTATACACCTAAAATAAACGATGATCTCTGCACTAAATGCGAAATTTGCCTAAACAAATGTCCAATGGGTGTAATTTATCATAAACTTCCTAATGAACCAGATTCTTCTGATGAACATATGTTTATAAATGAAGAATATTGCTTAGGGTGTGGAGTTTGTGCAGCTAATTGCCCTAATGATGCGATAAAATTAGTAAAAGTCAGAGATAATGTTCCCACAGAAAAATACAAATTCGGGACGAAAACATTTTTGGAATTGGTATAAATTGAACCATTAAGTTGTGAGTTTTTTTTCATATTTTTAACGACAGTTTTTTAAGAATAAATGATTTTTTTCTTACAAAATTTTGAGGATATTACCGAAAAAGTCAAAAAACTTCTCGAAAAATGAGGAAAAGATCGTTTTTTTTATTTTGAAAGATATTTTGGGGGACTTTTTTCCCCTAAAAGTAAGGAATCCGTTTTCGTTTATTTTTTATTCAGAAAAAGTCAAATTATTAAGAATTCGCCCGATCTCGCAAAACGGGCTAAGGAAAATTTCCCATTAGATTTATATACTTAACTTGTCTAGCAATAATTAGAAATAAAAACATAATTACAATTTTTAAAAACAGAGTGATAAAAAAATGGAAATATTAAAACTTCAAGAAAAAATTTTGAGCTTTACGGATGGACAAATAACCAGTATTTATACTTTTGCCAGTAGAGTAACCCAAGAGAGCATTGATGAGTTAGTTCCAATCTTATTAGATATTTGTTTAGAGGCCGAATCAGGTGTTTTAAAAAACGAGTTAGGTCGAGTGATTTTTCATCTACAGAAAACGGAGAGACTGAATACTCGAATTGGTTTTGAAAAACTATTACATGGAGCCTTAAGGGTGGATGTTAAAGCAGTTTTTAAGATTCTTGAATCTGCAGCTTCAGACGCTAAAGATTTAGTTGGAAGAATCAAATCTGTTTTATAAAGAAAAAGTTTTTTTTACTTCTTATTTTATTATTAGTAATGGCTAATAAAGATTCTCAGTCTGATTTAGATAAAGCGTGGGAGCACTACGAGAAAATCAGAGACTCTCTTAACGGTTTGTACGAAATTTTGAACATGAATTTGGATGGAGAGAACATATTTTACCAATGCGCGGTTGATAATCTGGAGATTTTAAAAGAAACGATAATTGATCTGTTAAAAAAGGATTATAACCCAACCGAAATTAAAATTAAATTACGGGAATTAGAGTTTGATATGAAGAAAACTCTTTTTTTTGAAACGAAGGAGAAACAGAAATAAATCGTTTTTTGAACCAAATCTGCTTGTTTAAATTCGGTATTAATTATTCTTTAATTTTACTAGCTTAACATTAAAAATATCACTTTCATTTATAAAGGGGATTGAGATAATTTAAATTAGAGTTTTATTATTATTTTTATGAAAATTAAAAACTAAGAGTGATTATGTTATGTTAACTGAATTTGGTTGGATAGATGGGATTACCGCTTCTGGAGTTGTCATTTTTGGCTTCATTTTTGGGTTTTTCTTCTTATATAAAGCGCGTAAGTCCGGTGCTAAGATTTTAACTATTTTAGGATTTGTAAATATTTTAGCGGGGCTTATGTACTTAGGGGTTTTTACAGATTTTCTAGTGGTTCTGGCAACAACAACTAATCTGGATAATACTACCGGTTTAGTTGGGATCTTAAGCTACATTTGGTTCGCTCCAGTAATGATACTTGCTCTCTATATCGGTGCTGAACTCTTAATACCCAAGAAAAAGTGGTATTTCCTGTTTATTATCATTGTCGTATGCATATTATTTGAAATTCTTTTCTTCTTAGACCCAATGGGCACATTCAATTTTGTCGATCCAGTTCCGGGAGAATTAATTGATTACAATGTAAATATGATTACACCAGCGGGAATTATAATGGCAATATTATTACTCACAGTCCTAATTATTCTTGGGTTTGGCTTTTTAATAAAAAGTATTCAGTCTAC
>JAUWDN010000088.1 GCA_030608765.1 Promethearchaeota archaeon | reverse complement strand
AAAATACGGTCTATTGCCGAAAATGAAGGAGTAAATTCGCTTCTTGTTGAAATGCACTCATTACAAGCAAAATTAAGATTAGTGACTTTTGAATTTAAGGAAGCTCAAGAACTCTTAACCCAAGCTTTAGATATTGCTCATATATACGGTTTAAAATTGCTAGCTAGACGGGTCGAAAATGAACAAATTGAATTATCAAAAAATTTTCTCAAATGGGAAAAATTAAGAACCACAGGAGGGAGAATATCTGAGCGAATGGATTTAGCTCGCATCGACGACCAAATTCAAATTTTACTTCAGAAGCGTAGTTATTTGAAGGGTATTAGTAGTAGTTGATTTATTTGAAATTTACCTTATAAAATAACGCGCAATTAATGTTTCACGATCAAAAATGTCGGAATCTCTCTATTTTTTCCTAAAAATCAACACACCCTCTTCAATTTATAGACTAAATGTTTATTTAGATTTATGCTCGAAGCTGGAAAAGACGATAGTTTCGTTGAAAAAAAATTAACAGAAACCGCTTATCGGACGCATCATTTTAATGTCATACCCCCGATTATTGGAATTATTATCGCAGATCAGTATGGGAACACTATTACGGTCTTTGAGTATGATTCGAATGAGAGTAGCGATTATGGTCCCATTAAATCTTATCTATCGGGTGATCAACAAAATTTTTTAGAAATTGATTTGGTTTCCATGTATTTAAGCTCTTTTAAAATCTTTGCGGGGCAAGCTAATATAAAAAATCTCTCTCACCTCGAAATCCAGGGGTCTAATATTAAAGCTCAGATCTACTTTTTGTTTGAGAAATTCATGGTTATCATCTTTCTTAACTCCAGCACTGATTTAAATTCAAAACAGAAGGCTCAAGTTATTAAATATTGCGAACATAAGCTAGTTAAATTTGAATCTGAGTATAGAGATTTTAATGATACTAGTTCTAGAGAAATTCTGTCTTTACTAGAACAAAAGGGTAAAGTATGGCTCAAACAATTCAATAACCGGTATATACAAACCTACAAAAATATTTTCTTAAGGAAACACGAAACTACTGAGGAATTAATGAATCAATTAGGGTTAATAATTCAGAGTGAGATAAACGAATACCTAAACTATGTTCCTGAAGAAATAGTTAATAATTTTTCTAAGGAATTAAAGAATAAAATTCAAGATAAACTCTTTGAAATAAATCTAAATGTGCCTGAAAATTTTAAGAAAGAGTAAAATTTAGGGATTATTAAAGAGGGTATTTGCATTTTACGAGTAACTCGACCGAAACAGCTTCAAAGATATCTTCAAATTCATCTGCACTTATCTCATTTTTATCAAAATAATTAGCTCCTAATTCATTTGCAAGAATAGGTCCACCTTCTAAAGGTATTATAGGCGTACTTCCTAATCCTACAAGAATTATTGGCGTATCGATAAAAATATTCCTCAATTTTTTTAATTTAAATTTTAAATTCGTTACTTTTTTAAATTCTGAATAATACTTCTTAGCCAATTTAAGTGATTCTTGATTTCCCTTCTCATACACTATTATCATAGCGCTCGCACCTTTATAGTAATACTCTCTTAGAAATTCAAATCTTTTATCTCCTGAGACATTCCAAATCTGTAGTCTTGTAAGAGATTTATCAATGTATTCATTTGTTTTGGTATAGAAATCAACTCCAATCGTTTTTCTCTCTCCTGAAACTTTAGGTGTGATAAGCAAGGAAGGAAGCTTCGCTGATTGATCGTCGTTCAATCCAATTATAATCACCTTGAATACTTGGTCAGGTTCCTTTCCCCATTCCCCAAAATAAGTTAGAAAATTTTCATATCTCCTAATTTTTTTACGCAATTCATACATTTGGCTTCGATCAGTACTTGATAGTGTTTTCCCCGAGAAGCGTTTTAATATAGCTTTAACCTGACCTCGGCTGATTGATTTATCGAATAGATTAAAAATATCAAGAGAGATTTGAGATATTAACCAATTAAAGCCAACTTCTTGAATTCCTAATCTAATTAGAGCTTCAAGCTTTATAGTGTCATTAAAAACATCTTTCGTTACAGGAGTGGGCTTAATTAGTTCTTTTTTAATTGCAAATATTAATTCCTCTGGTGGATAATTAATTTTTTTTAAAAAACCTATTAAATCTGTAATTTTATCTTCACTAAGGCTCTCAATTTTAGAATTCATAATTTTTTCAAAATCTTTTTAATTTATTCATATAGTGGAAGTCCATTCTTAAAATGGACGTCCATATTTACAATGGACTTTTTCATATTTAAATCTTTGCATCGAGAAAATTTTCACCACAGAATAAGAAAAAAGAAAGTTTTTTTATAATTTCAAGACATAATTCAAAGATAAGTAAAAATAAAGTATTTTGAATGAGTAAAATGGGACTTGGATCAATAAAGGTTAATGGTAAAAAATTTAATGTAAGAAAAGAACTCGGTCTTATTAGATTATCTATAAATTATATGGATATAGTAGATATTACTGAGCTAAAAGGGTTTAATAAGTTAAAAAATGTTACATCTTTGGATCTTTCAAACAATAAAATCACAGAATTGAAAGGTCTGGAGGAACTAACAAATCTTCAGCAGTTACATCTTAGTAACAATCAGTTCACAGTAATTGAAGGTCTTGAATCTTTGACTAAACTCGATCGCATTTTCCTAGATGGAAATCAGATTGTTGAACTGAAAGGGCTTGATTCTCTAACCAATCTTCAATGGATAGAGATAAACAATAATAAGATCTCTGAGATTAAGGAACTAGACTCATTAACTAATCTTATACGGTTAGAGCTTGTTGGAAACCAAATAAAAGAAATAAAGGGTTTAGATGAACTGTCTAATCTTGTAGTGTTACAACTTAATCGCAACCAAATAACAGAAATCAAGAATTTGGATAGTTTAACTAATCTGGAGCGCTTATTTCTTGGTTACAACCATATAGAGGAAATCAAAGGGCTGGATGCACTGACTAACCTTACTGTTTTATATCTTAATAGTAACAAAATAACAGAGATCAAAAATTTGGAATCATTAGTAAATCTAGAAACGTTATACCTTGATTCAAATCAGTTAACTAGTTTAGAAAATTTTGAAAGTTTGGAAAAACTTGAAAAACTCTATGTTCTGTTTCTAGGTATGAATCCAATAGAGGGAGAGGATAAACAATTCGCAAAAGATAACATTGAACGAGAACATGTAAAAAAATTGCTACAATCTTACAGGGAGTGGAAGAGCCTTAATAAGTAACCTTAATCTTTGAAATATTTAATTAAAAACCATATCTCAAAAACCAAACCGACTAAACCTACAGCAAAAGGAGCAACATAATGTAGACTTTCTGCAAGAAACCCTCCAATCGCTCCAGTAGGCATCATACCCATCCCTCTGACAAATGCTACAATTCCATAAGATTCTGCTTTTCTGCTATCATCTAAATTAGTTAAGGTCATCTGCTCAGAAGGAATAAAAGTAGTTACCGCTATTCCAAAAAAGATTTGTCCAATAATTAATCCCGGAAAAGCGAATATTGTAATCCCTTGTGACCACAAAACCGAAATCAAAATGTTCATGGAAAAGAATACCATTCCAAAATATTGACTTATAATTAAACTTTTTTTTTTCCCAATCTTATCTGCAATTCTTCCAGCGGGAATCTGAAAAACCATATTTGAGATGTAAAACCATACAGCTATAGATGCAATTTCTGAGGTTGTGAAATGATAATAAGATGTCAAACCAGCATTATATATTGATAAAGCTATACCCCATACAAAGACATCTAACGTAAAGAAAAAAGTAGCTACCCTTATTTTGGAGTTTTGAAAGAATTTAGTAGCTTTTTTCTGTTTTGGCTCTGCTTTTTTTATTAAACCTAATTCTTTGTGTTTTCTAATAGCATCTGGACTTCTAATAATTAAAACTAGAATAAGCCACTCCATTATTAGAATGATTATGAAAATTTGAAAATAGAAACTATACCCTAATTTAAGCATAACAAAGAACATTCCACCAATACTTCCTCCAAAATATGCGAAGAAGACAATGCCGTACATGATTCCCTTTTTAGTTTCACCACTATTTTCAGATACGAATATTTGAAAATTTAAGCTATGAACCATAGCTCCTAACATAAACGTAAGCAATCCAATTATAAGAATTGGGATATTATTCGTAACAATTAATATCATTAGTCCAAAAGCGTATATCGGGGGTCCAAATAGCCATATTTTCTTGAGTCCGTATCTATCAGATAGTTTACCTATGAAAGGCATCGGTAAAAATTGCATTATACCTGAGATCGAAATTATAATACCGGTGTAAAAAAGGGATTCTCCCGTAAAGTCAAACAGGTAAGGTTGGAGAACGACATTAAACGCACTAAATCCAAAACCATGTATTAAATTCATAATGATCTGGGACCATATATTTCTCTTTTTTACCCGGTTTGTTTTTTCCGATGAAGGAATGCTTTCCGATGTTTTTTCTTCTCTTTCCATTATATCTTTAAATAGATTAAAGCTTAAATCATTTGTCCTCTACGAAATTATACAAATTCGATTAAACGATAATATTTCTCACTTCAAAATAAAAAAGTTAATATGAGTAAAGTGTTTAAAATTAATTTAAAACTGAATGGTTCAAATTATTATGTATCAAATTGAAAAAATTAGCGATACCTGTTTCTTAATAAAGGCAACAGGTACCTTTCCTCCACCTGTAGCGGAAAGATTTATAAAAGAATTTAAGGAATTAACTAAAGACGTCAACGAAAATTTGAGCATAATCGTCGACATTACCGGTGCTATTCTTTTAAGCATAAATTCAATTGATATTATCTTAGAACTTTTAAAGAGTGATAACGAAAGACTTTTTAGATCTGCTTTCATAATTGAAAAAAATCCTGCTTTAAACGAAGAATTTAAATATCTCTTAGATCATGCTCAATCCCCTAAAAGAAAAATTGTATCCAACCTTGAGGAAGCTAAAGAATGGATTGGTATTGGAGAAATAATTTTTAAAAAGGATTAATGAATAATTACCTAATGACTTATTTTTATTGAGTTAAGTTTTCGCTTTCTTTTTGAAATGCTGAAATTAGAATAATCCCAATTACAATTAAAATGATTCCAATAACTTGAATCCAGCTAATACTTCCATTTAAAGCTAAAACACCCATTAAGGATGCCAAAATAATGCTAGTAGAAGTAAAACAAGGTACAACTTGATTGGCTTTTGCTTTAGTAAAGGCGTATTGAGTTATAAGCAAAGTTGATGTCGCAAAAATAAATGTAGCTAATGTGAAATATAATGTCATTTCGTGAATAGTTGTAATCCGCTTTGAAACAGTTTGCAATGCATTAGTGGTTCCTGCTGTAAGTGCAATAATTATTCCAACAAATTTATAATCATTTAATTTAGATATAAAAATTAAAATCGTCTCAATTACGAGAATAATTATAGAAAAACACAAGAAAAAAGGTAGGTTGAAATTACTCATGTTAAGGTTTCCAACATTTATGTTAAACAGTTTTACTAAAACAGTTCCTACAATTATGAAAAAAGCACCGCTAATTTCAATAGGGGTTATATGTTCTTTTAAGATATAATAAGAAAAAAGTAAAAGAATGATTAGCCCAACACCCTCTAATGGAGCTACGATATTAATTGGGGCAAAAAATAAAGCAGCCCATTGGATGAACATGTATAAACTTGTTAAAATAGTTCCAACGACCCATATTCCAGAATTTTTTTTCTTAATAGAGTTTTCTTCTTTAAAACCTTCAATTGCATATTTTTGGATTCCTTTCCCTATATCAAGACAGATATAAGCAATTATTCCAATAATTAATCCAATGATAATATTTTCATTAGTCATTTTAAACACATCTCTTTCAAAGGCAATTTAACACCTTAACGAATGCTAAAATTCAAAAGAATCCATGAT